>JBEIFD010000312.1:0-5145 GCA_040382535.1 Merismopediaceae cyanobacterium | reverse complement strand
TTAGAGCGAGAAGAATGACTCGAAGTATTGGTTTTATCTGATTTTTGCTCGGTTTTAGGTTTGGCTTGTGGCTCAGTTTTAGGTTCAGACGGTGGGGTGGCGGAATGGATTTGGGCTTGACGTAATTGGTCACGGGCATGGTTGATGTCCTTGAGGCGGGCGATCGCCTTTTCCAATAGTCTTTCATTCCCTGATGGGATGCGATCGGGATGCCAAATAAACGCTAAGTCTCGATAGGCCTGATTAATCTCTTCTAGGGACGCGCCTAGTTCTAAACCCAGGATGCGATAATACGGTGCGAGATCTTTCATTTCGTTTACCCCTTCTGTTTAAGCTGTTGACAAATCTTTCCTGGGCGATCGCGATTTCCTGCTAAATCGAGGATAGTCAAAAGATAAAAAAATAAAAATGATAAATTACCGTAATTTCACGGTTCAATAATCTACTAAATACTTTTTAGGATAGAACTAATTTTAGAAATTGATAAAAAATGATGGAAAATTCCATAAATAATACAAAAATGTAATTTTTGCTTGACATTGTGCCTGAATTGGATAGGATAAGTTAGGGTTCTCTTACATTCTGCTTTTTTCTCGCTTGCTCTATTAAATAAGTCTTGATTACTTAAAAATATGTTGAGTCGTTTCAAAAGTTTACAAGGATTAAAAGGTTTAAATTTGTCGAGTCTTCTGGGCAGAAAAAGCCAGGGAGTCGGTTTAGAGATTACCCCTGAGCGACTTAACTTAGTACAACTCTCTAAGCAAGCTCAGGGCTATAAGCTGGGAAAATTTTGTACTACAGATGTTCCAGAAGGCATTTTCGAGGAAGGCAAAATTATCGATGCTCCTACCCTAGCTGAGTTGATCCAAGAATTATTTAAAGAACATAAAATTACGGCCAAACGAGTTGCCACAGCCGTTCCCATGCGGGAGGCGATTATTCGGATTATTCCCGTTCCCGCCGAATTAAATGAACAAGAGTTACGGGATATGGTCTTAAATCATGAAGCGGCCCTCTATTTGCCCTATCCCAGGGAAGAAGTTGATTTGGATTACCAAAAATTAGGTTTTTTTGAAGACGATGATGGCATTGAAAAAGTTCAGGTCTTATTAGTGGCGACTCGTCGGGAGGTGACGGATTCCTATTTGGATACTTTTCAACAGGCGGGTTTAGAGGTTGATGTCTTAGAAATCAATAGTTTTGCTCTCATTAGGACAATTAGGGAACAGTTGCGCCAATTTGGTTCCAAGGAAGCCGTTGTTCTGGTGGATGTGGAGTTTGATAATACGGAAATTGCGATCGTGGTCGATGGGGTTCCCCAATTTTCACGGACAGTTCCCATCGGTACTTTTCAAATGCAAAATGCCCTATCTAGGGCCATGAATTTACCCCCATCCCGTAGTCCTGAAATTTTGCAGGGAATGACCATTCCTGTCACTCAATTTGATACTCTGAGTACCCAGGGGACGGCGATTAACCCTGGGATGAGTGCTTTAATGCGGGTTTTGGGGGAATTAACCGATGAACTGCGTCGCTCTATCAATTTTTACTTAAATCAAAGTGAAGATCTAGAGGTTGTCCAGTTGCTACTGGCAGGGCCTGGCGGTGGTTTAGCTCAGTTAGATGAGTATCTGACCCAACGATTGAGTATTCCTGCTCTCCAGATTGATCCCATTACTTCTTTGGCGATCGATGTCGATCAGACGTTTTCCAATGTGGAACGCTCAAGCCTCGGAACTGTTCTAGGTCTAGGATTACGAGAGGTTTAGTTCAGGCGGATTTCGACAAACCATAGCCATTTGATATTTTATGATGCCCCATGTATAGCTTAGACGTTAACTTTCTTACAGACCGAAACCTAGAACTCAAAGGCCCTGCGGTGGCTGTTACGGCAGATGGCCCTTCTCTCCAGCAACAATTACCGATCTATATCGGAGCGGGGGTGATGGTGGTTTTGCCTCTATTGGCGGGCTTATCTTTATTATTTGTAGGTTGGCAAAAGGAGCAAGCCCAGACAAATATTCAAACACTCGAAGCAGAACTCGCTAAACTCAATGCTCAAAATAAAAAGATTCAAGAAATACAAGGCAAAACTAAGACGATTGATGATGATATTGCAGGTTTGGTGGGAGTTTTTAATCAAATTAAGCCCTGGTCTGCTATTTTGCAGGATTTAACGGATCAGACTCCTGCGACCGTACAAATTAGTGGTATTCAGCAAGCCGATCGCGTCTTAACGCTGACAGGATTTTCGCGAAATTACGCCGATCTGAATGACTTTTTGCTGACTTTACAAAATTCTCGATTTTTTAAGGCAGATAACACGAAACTGGTCACTGCAACAGCGAATCCTTTACCGATTACAGGAGCGCAGACAGAAGGCAGTGAGGACAATACCGCCGCGCCAGCAGCACCAACACAGCCAGGAGATAAACCAGCAGGGCCAACTGTCACCGTTCCTGCGGGGGTTAAATATACGATTACCACTGAGTTGAGTGATACGCCTGATAATGAATTAATGAGCGAACTGACTCGTAAAGGCGCGATCGGTCTGGTGACTCGCTTTAAAATTCTGGAGCAAAAAGGTATTAAAACCTCTCAAAAACCACCAGAACCTATTGTTGCACCACCAGGAACTCCCCCTCCCGCAGGGAATCCTCAAACCGCGCCCGCACCGCCATCAGGAGAGAAAAAACCATGACCTTTACTGAAGAATTTAATACCCAGACAGAAGAATTTGATACAGGTGGGGGTTATCCGACTGCTTTTGGGATTACCTTTACTCCCCAGGTGACGGGCATCGCTTTAGGGATATTAGGTTTGGTTGGAGCGGGCTATGTGCTTTCGACTTTTTTTCTGCCCGCCTGGGATGAGTTCCAAAAAATTAAAGCCGACGAAACAACCAAGCAAGAAATGGTTGATAAGCAAAAGTCTGGCCAATTGGATCACAAATTAGTAGAAGCCGAATCCAAACTCAAGCAAGCACAAACTCGTAAGGCTCAGGTTTTATCTTTATACGCGAGTCCTAGTGATCTGAGAACGTTTTTGTTAGACATCAGTAAGTTTTTTGTTGCTCGTAATGTCAAGCTAGAAAGTTTTTTACCCCAGGGCGATCCTGTTGTGGTTGGGGATGATTCTTTGGGGCCTGCGGTCAAAAATAAACTCAAGCGTCAAAGTTTTCAGGTGGCATTTGAGGGAGCTTTTGGGGATACGCATAATCTCATTCGGGATTTGGAGCGATTGCAACCCTTAATTCTGATCAAAAATCTTAAGACGGATCTGACGGAACCCAATTTTGATGTGACAGTGGTTAAGGACAACGGGAAAGCAACGGTAGTTTCGGACAAAAATGATGGTTTAAAAACTTCTATGACTTTGGATGTCCTGATTCCCCTGACTCCTGAAGAAATAGCGGCTTTGGCTCCCCCCCCCTCCGCCTCCTGGTACGACTCCAGAGGGACAGGCCGCTCCCGCTCCTGGTGCTTCACCACCACCGAAATAAAAAATTTTGATTTGCCCCTAATTTATATTTATCCCATTATTTGACTTGAAAGAGTAAGAGGAGTGCGTTTTATGAAAAATTATCATTGTTTGTTGTTAGCAAAAACTGCGGTTTGTTTTCTGTTAGTTGCCCAACCGTCCCAGGCAGTTAATCCATCAGAAACGGATTTAGCGATCGCTTCCCCCTTGATGACTGAGGATAAGGTTGTTGATCAAACAAAAATTTCGATTGAGCGTGACTCAGGGGTTGATCTAGGGGAAAATCTCACTACGAAGGATGGGGATCTCTTAAAGTCAGATAAGCCAGGAGTAAAAATCAAAGGATTAGATACACCTTCTTTGGAAGTTGCGCCTAAAATTGCTCAGTCCTATAATCCGCCTGGGGGAATGCCTGTTCCTCCGAATGGGGTGATGGTTCCTAATCCCGAAATTATTATTAAGTCGAACGGTACGCCAAATCCGACGATTATTCAGCCGACGACACCAGCACTCCCACTTTTACCCCGTGCAGTTGCTCCCCCTGTGGGAGATATGTCGATTTCTAATATTAATGCCTCTCCCGCTATTCTCGATTTGGGGCCTGCGGGTAATACCATTATTCCTCGATTGGTATTGAGACAAGCTCCTGCTGATGAGGTTTTAAAAGTATTAGCTCGTTATGCAGGAGTCAATTTAGTTTCTATCGATAGTACTGGAGGCGCAGAACAAGCCAATGGAGCCGCCCCTCCTGTCCCTGCGGCTACTGGTTCCTCTAGTGGAAATGCTAATATTTCTTTGGATATTGAAAATGAACCTGTCCAAAATGTTTTTAATTCGGTTTTAATGGCTTCTGGTTTAAAAGCATCCCGTCGGGGTAATACCATTTTTGTGGGTAAGAGATTACCTGATGCAGCTCGTAATACCATAACTCGAACGATCCGTCTCAATCAAGCAATCGCGGAAGAAGTGTCTTCTTATCTGGCCTTACAGGGTGCTTCTTTTAACATTATTTTTAGAGCGAAAGAGGATGAACCACCGAAAGTAATCGCTGTTCAAGTAGATAAAAAAACAGTTATAGATCCAGTTTCCCCTTTAGTTGGTTTGCTTGTTGCATCAGATAAACGTCTTAATACCGTAACCTTAACTGGCGAAGCTCGTGTAGTTGAATTAGCAACTACTTTATTAACCCAATTGGATGCTCGTCGTCGTCAAGTTGCCGTTAACGTTAAAGTTGTTGATGTTAATTTAAATAATATTCAGGACTATAATAGTAGCTTTTCCTTTGGTATCGGTGATGGTTATTTTGTTCAGGATAATGGAGCCGCAGTGATGCGATTTGGGAGTACGGCTCCTGTTTCTAGTAATGATATTAATAGTGCCTCTGGGCGCGTCAGTAATCCGCCTGCTATTCCTAATGCGTTTGCTGATTCAAATACCTTTATTGATCTGAATAATAGTACAACGATCCCTGGCTATGGGCCTGGAACTTTTACCGTTAATCCTGATGGAAGTACAAGTTTTGTTCCTGGAGGGGATGTCCAATTTTTTAATCGGACGGCTGGGGTATCAAGCAATCCTTTTCAAACAGGTATTACAGAACTTACTCAAGGAGAGGATAATTTTATTACTCGTACACTTGATCCAACGACAGGTTTAATTACGACA
>JBEIFD010000311.1:0-5150 GCA_040382535.1 Merismopediaceae cyanobacterium | reverse complement strand
GAAAGGTTTTTTTTAATGTATCCTTTGTACTATAAGGGTTTGAGACTTAGTGTTACTTTTCAAGTCAAACATCTATGTGTGGGGGATTTTGCGAGTTTTGCCAAAATTTTTGCAGGCTTTTATTTTGGCAAAGGTATTGTCGGATAAAGGTGAATAAAACTGACTTTCAGCAGATTCTAAAATTAAATCTCGATCATCGGGATGGAGCGATTCAATCCATCCCCGCCCCATTGCGGATTCTGCCGCTCTACCAGTTAGCTCGCTCCAACGTTCGTTGACATAGACACAATTTAAAGGAGAATCAAATCGAAAAATGGCAACTGGAGACGCAGAGGCTAGTGTCGAGTATCTACGCTCACTTATGGCTAATTCGACAGTTCGTTGCTCTACCCTGTCTTCTAATTCTTGGTTGAGTTGGTGAAGTTCTTGTTCGGCACGTTTGCGATCCGTAATATCACTGGCACAACCAATCAAATGGGTAATGTCGCCCTGTTCATCCTTGACGACAGACAGTCGCAAGCTAATATCAATGCGTTCTCCTGATTTAGAAAGAACAACAATTTCTGTGTCATGGCGATCCTTCTCCAACAGAGGTACAATCATCTGGGCTTGCAAAGTTTCCATATCTTGATACAGGAAGTCAATATTCCGACTCAATACCTCCGCCTCTTTATAGCCATAGCTTTTCTCTGCGCCATGATTCCAACTGAGAATGATGCCATTTAAATTAGTTGTTATGACAGCATCATGGATATCCTCTAAAACTTTTTTTTGCAGTTCTAACGCTTGAGTACGTTGCTCTAGAGAAAAATTCAGATTTTCCAGATTTTGATAAAGTTCAGCTTGTTGCAGGGCAAGGGATAAATGGATAGATAGCTGATGCAATAACTGAATATCATCATCATCCCATTGGCGGGGAGCCGAACATTGGTGCGCGATCAATAATCCCCATAGAGTATTATCATCGTTCAATAAAATAGGAACGACGAGATTGGCTCTGACCTGAAATCTTTCCAGCAGTTCGATATGACAGTCTGTTAGATTCGCGGCATAGATATCCGCCGCCGCAAAGATCCTACCCTGTTGATATTCCCCACCGAGATTTTCTTGAAAACAAGTATCTTCAATTTGAGTATTCAAGCAAGGCAACCAAGGGGGAATAATGGCTTCAGCAACAATGACCCCACTCATATCAGGGTTAAATCGGTAAATGATCGTGCGATCCGCCTCTAAAAAGCGACGTATTTCCCGTACTATCGTATTAGCAACATCTTCAAACTTGAGTGACCGACGGATGTGTAGAGCCATTGAGGCAATGATCGTTTGCTGATTTTGCGATCGCCTTAGTTGCTGAAGGAGTAAACTCTTCTCTTGCACCTGACCGATACAGGTTAACAGAGAAACCGCAGTCACATCGCCTTTTACTAAATAATCCGCCGCCCCTAATTTCATCGCCTGTACCGCAATTCGCTCATCTCCCTCCCCCGTCAACATGATCACAGGTAGCTTATTAATTGCTTGATCAGTCCCAATCTCCTCTAAAAATTCTAAACCGTCGCCATCGGGTAGATTAATATCTAGTAATACAATATCGGGTTGTTGCGATCGCCATCGTTCTAACCCTTCTTCTAAAGTTTCTGTTTCAATAATATGATAGGAATTTTCTTGGTCTGATTGTAAATACCGCACGAAGCTAAAGCGATCGCTCTCAGAATCATCGACAATCAAAATCTTAAGTGAAACTTTTAATACTTCCTGTTCAGTCAATGGTAAAATTTTGAATACCATAGGAGCAATTGATTAAACAATTGAAGGATAGTGCAACAAAAAGAGTATTATAGTTGCATTCTCTAGCAACTTAACAAATTTTAACTTAAAGGAAAATCGAAGCGAAAAATGCCAACGGGAGACGCAGAGGCTAGTGTCGAGTATCTACGCTCGGTTATGGCTAATTCGGCAGTTCTTTCGATTGTTGAGTTGACGTTGGTACTCTAAAAATCACTCATTTTGCATAAAAAAGGCGGCAAATGAACCCAGTATCGCCTCTCTTAGACTATATTTCGTTGCGTTACTCGCTGAGCGCGGGTCATCTATTTTTTCGATAACCTCCTTGACACACTCCATGATTCCATCAAAACTTAGGTTGTTTACTTCCATGTTTCTTTCTGTAAAACAAGCACACAGTTTTCTCTTTAGTCATATTCTGTACATGAAGATATTATTTTTTCTCTGTTTATACCATTTGAATTTGGAATTGCTGCACTTTTCCTCTCTCTCTTGACAAACCCGTACAAACCTTAACTTGTGACTAATGCACATAAAACTGACATAAAAACAAAAAAGAATTTTAACCCGAAAGCTAAAACTCTTGTATAGTAGAGATTGTAGAGGTTGTGGACATCTGGACTCTTAATCCATTAATTCATGGTTCAAATCCCCGGTGACCCATTCCCTTTTTTGTCGTGTAAAACTCCCCCCATTGCGCCCAAAGGATCGTTGAGAATTACGGAAAGGGCATATTTACCAAAAATTTTCACTGTTATTCTAGGAAACCCATCATGGATAATCTCACCCTTAAATTGCGGGGAATGAGTTGCGCCTCCTGTGCTTCCACCGTCGAAAAAGTGATTCAAGCTGTCCCTGGGGTAATTGAGTGTCACGTTAATTTTGGAGTCGAACAAGCCACTGTTCAATATAATCCCCAACAAACGGGAGTAGAACAGATTCAATTAGCCGTCGCCAAGGCGGGTTATCAGGCATCCGTTCTTCAGGAAATTGGGGAAGAAGATGAAGAAAAGACTTTTCGGCAAGCAGAATTAAGGGATCTAAAACGAAAAATCTGGGTGGGTGGGGTTATTAGTGTTCTCTTGATGTCGGCTATGATTCCAGACATTTTTGGCGTAGATTTGCCCTTTATTTCTGTTGGATTAGGGAATCCCTGGCTGCAATTGATTTTAACGACTCCCGTAATGTTTTGGTGTGGACGCTCCTTTTTTATCGGCGGTTGGAAAGCTCTTAAACGTCATACTGCAACGATGGATACCTTAATTGCCTTGGGAACGGGAGTTGCCTATCTTTATTCCCTTTTTGTCACTCTGTTTCCCCATTTTTTTACAACGGAAGGTGTAATGCCCCATGTTTATTTTGAAATAGCGGCTACGGTCATCACCCTTATTTTGTTAGGAAGATTATTTGAAACTATTGCTAAAGGCGAAACTTCGGAAGCTATCCGTAAATTAATGGGTTTGGGGGCGAAAACAGCGCGCGTCATTCGTAATCATCAGGAAGTTGATATTGCGATCGCAGAAGTGGTTTTAGGCGACATTGTTTTAGTACGACCTGGGGAAAAAATTCCCGTCGATGGAGAAATTGTCGAAGGCTCTTCCACGGTTGATGAAGCAATGGTGACTGGAGAAAGTGTTCCTGTTAAAAAACAACCAGGGGATGAGGTGATTGGTGCAACGATTAATCAGACAGGAAGCTTTAAATTTCGGGCGACAAGAGTAGGAAAAGACACGGTTTTAGCCCAAATTGTCAAAATGGTTCAGCAAGCCCAGGGTTCTAAAGCTCCGATTCAGAAATTAGCGGATCAGATAACTGCTTGGTTTGTGCCTGGTGTCATTGCGATCGCGATTTTAACCTTTATTATTTGGTTTAACGTCATGGGCAATCTTACCCTGGCGATGATTACCACCGTAGGAGTCTTGATTATTGCCTGTCCCTGCGCGTTAGGCTTAGCAACACCGACTTCTATTTTGGTCGGAACGGGAAAAGGAGCAGAAAACGGTATTTTAATTAAAGGAGCCGATAGTTTAGAACTTGCCCATCAAATAAAAACCATCGTTTTGGATAAGACGGGAACCCTCACCCAGGGCAAACCGACGGTGACAGATTTTGTGACGGTAAACGGAATTGCGGACAATAACGAACTGCATTTGCTCCGACTCGCGGCTTCTCTTGAAAAAAATTCGGAACATCCCCTCGCAGAAGCGGTGGTCAGATACGCCCAATCCCAACAGGTTAATTTTGCAGACGTTCAAGAATTCAAGGCGATCGCGGGCAGTGGGGTACAGGGAATCGTGGCAGGAAAAAGGTTACAAATTGGGACTCGACGTTGGCTAGAGGAATTGGGCATTCCCACCCAAAAACTGGAAGATTATCAACAAACCTGGGAAAATACAAAAAAAACGGTCGTCTGGATCGCGATCGATGGTCAAATTCAAGCCATTATGGGCATTGCGGATGCCCTCAAGCCCACTTCGGTTGCAACCGTCAAGGCTTTAAAGAAAATGGGTTTAGAGGTCGTGATGCTCACAGGGGACAACCAAGCCACCGCCGATGCGATCGCCCTGGAAGTCGGAATTAGCCGCGTGTTAGCCCAAGTCCGTCCCGAACAAAAAGCTGCTAAAATCCAAGCGTTGCAAGCAGAAGGAAAATTTGTCGCAATGGTGGGAGATGGAATTAACGATGCGCCAGCCCTAGCCCAGGCCGATGTGGGGATTGCCATTGGCACAGGAACCGATATTGCGATCGCGGCTTCTGATATTACCTTGATTTCAGGAGATTTACAGGGAATTGTGACTGCCATCCAACTCAGCCGTGCCACCATGCAAAATATCCGTCAAAATCTCTTCTTTGCCTATATTTATAATGTGGCGGGAATTCCTATTGCGGCGGGGGTTTTATTTCCCATTTTTGGTTGGTTACTGAGTCCGATTATTGCAGGAGGTGCAATGGCCTGTAGCTCTATTTCAGTGGTAACTAATGCCTTGCGTCTGCGGAAATTTCAGCCCAAAGTTATTATTTAAGGAGTAAATTTATGGCGAGTAAACAAGTCATTTTTAATAATATTATCGGTCTGGTTGTTTTGCTTTTTACGACATCTACAGGGCCAGCAATTTCGATGTCGTCGGATCATTCCATGACAAATCCCCAGTTTCGTCCGATTGAGCAACCCTTAGCCCTAAAAGCGATCGTCACCTTGGGAGGATTGGGTTTAATCGGTTTAGAGTTATGGTGGTTTTTATTTAGTCAACCGAAAGCTCAAAAAACTGAATCCAAGAAAGGAATTTAATTCAGAGTGAAATAATAACGCTGTTCTATCAGAGATGGATTATTTTCTTTAAATCCAAACCCTGAATCCCTTGATG
>JBEIFD010000310.1:0-5198 GCA_040382535.1 Merismopediaceae cyanobacterium | reverse complement strand
GGGTTCCGCGATTGAGCCAGTTTGAGGAATTATTCACAACAGTCATTATTTTTTTGCACGTAAAATTGGAGCGTTGCCAGACTCATTATTATAAAGCGGTTGGGGAATCGATTATTCAAAAAAGAGTGTTTTTATACGGTGTTAAAACTTCGATGGCATGATGGATAAAGTCACCAAATCTGGAGCTTAGGGAAATGAAATTGCTGATTTTAAGTAATGGTCATGGGGAAGACGCGATCGCTGCCCGAATCGCCGAAAAATTGCAATTAACCCCTAATCCACTCGAATTAGCGATTTTACCCCTCGTCGGTGAAGGTCATGCCTACAGAGGATTAAATATTCCCTTGATTGGTCGGGTCAAAAAAATGCCATCGGGGGGATTTGTTTATATGGATAGTCGAGAATTATGGCGAGATTTACAAGGAGGATTATTGCAATTAACTCTCGCTCAATTCCAAGCGATTAGAAAATGGAGCAAAGAAGGCGGAAAAATTTTAGCTGTAGGAGATATTCTCCCCTTAATTTTTGCTTGGATAAGTGGGGCAGAATATGCCTTTGTTGGGACAGCGAAATCAGAATATTATTTACGAGATGAAAATGATTGGTTAACTTCAACTTCTCTCTTACAACGTAGCTTGGGATCGGATTATTTTCCCTGGGAATGGTGGTTAATGAGTCGCCCAAACTGTAAAGCAGTATTTCCGAGAGACACCTTAACCAGTCAAAATTTACAACAATTTTCTATTCCCACTCTTGATCTCGGTAACCCCATGATGGACGGTTTAGAAGTTACCACAAAATCATTTTTAAATAACTCCAAACCTCTAACAATTTTGCTTTTACCTGGATCACGATCGCCTGAAGCAGAACACAATTGGCAATTGATTTTACAGGCAGTAAATCAGATTCTTCAAGAATTTACAAATCAAGCAATTTATTTTTTAGCCGCGATCGCCCCTTCCCTTGCTTTAGACTCCTTTAAAGCCCTACTCATCGAACAACAATGGCAAACAATTAGTTTAAATCTAACCGATATTCCCATTCATGATCCCCAGGCGATCGGCTTTCAAAAAGACAACGCCAAACTTTTTCTGAGTCAGCACGCCTATGGAGATTCTTTACATCTTTCTGATCTGGCGATCGCAATGGCTGGAACCGCAACGGAACAATTTGTCGGTCTCGGAAAACCTGTTTTTAGTCTGCCTGGTGAAGGGCCACAATTCACATCTAAATTTGCTAAACGTCAAACCTATTTATTAGGTCAATCGGTCATTCTAGTTAATAATATAGGAGAAATAGGAAAGGAATTAAAGTCTGTTTTAAACTCTCCCGAAAAACGTCAGGCGATCGCCGAAAATGGCAAAAAACGCTTAGGAGAACCAGGCGCGGCGGCTCGAATTGCGAATTGTTTACGAAATATTTGGGATTAATCCAAAAACTAAGGTTTAGGAAAACGACGTTTTTGTAGAAACGCTGGAATATCTAAGGTCGGAGGATTAGGAGATTCTTCTTCCGCTTCAACAGGAAAAATCGATGGTTCATTGCTAATAATTGGTGCTTTAACGGTTTTTTCAGCTTTTTTCTCTGGTAGTGGATCTCCACTAAAGCCCGTCGCAATCACCGTAATCCGAATTTCTCCCTGCATTTTTTCATCAATAACAGCACCAAAAATAATATTGGCATTGGGATCAACGACTTCGTAGATCGCCTCAGCCGCAATATTCACTTCATGGAGAGTCAGATCTCGACCACCTGTAATATTAAAGACGACTCCTTTTGCACCCTCGATAGAAGATTCCAAGAGCGGTGAAGAAATGGCCCCTGTTGCCCCTTCTTTGGCCCGTGATTTACCCGATCCAATGCCAATCCCCATCAGCGCGGAACCCGCATCGGCCATAATCGCCCGAACGTCGGCAAAATCCACGTTAACCAAGCCAGGAATGGTAATAATATCGGAAATGCCCTGAACCCCTTGACGGAGAATATCATCCGCTACTCGAAAGGCCTCTTGGAGTGGTGTATCAGCGGGAATAACCGTTAATAATTGATTATTAGGAATGACAATTAGGGTATCCACGCGGGTTTGCAATCCATTAATGCCTTCTTCTGCCTGGGCCGCTCGACGACGGCCTTCAAAGGAAAAGGGACGAGTGACAATCCCCACCGTCAAACAGCCGATTTCCTTAGCAATTTCCGCCACAATCGGAGCCGCTCCCGTCCCCGTTCCTCCACCCATACCCGCCGTAATAAAAACGAGATCGGTATTTTCTAAAGCGCGAGCAATTTCGTCCCGTGACTCCTCTGCGGCTTTTTGACCGATCGCAGGATTACCGCCTGCCCCTAAACCCCGTGTTAATTTTTGACCAATTTGTAATCTCTGGGGAGCCGAGGATTGAACTAAGGCTTGGGAATCCGTATTAATCGCCCAAAATTCAATCCCACTGACACCGCCAGTAATCATCCTGTTGACCGCATTACAACCGCCGCCGCCTACCCCAATGACCTTAATCTTCGCGACGCTACTGGGAAGGATTTGATGTTTTTTGGGATCGGTTTTGGAATTCACAGTGGATTCTGGTTTAGGCGTAAAGGATGAAAGGGGTGTGGTGTTGGGGCGTGTTTTGTCCGTGCTCTCCGAAGGTTGGTTGGCTTCGGCACTGTTAAGGGGGGGATGGCTTGAAGGAAGATCTTTGTTCAGAGTCATTGTAATTAGGGAAAATTAGAGCACGGTTGTTTTATAGGGTATCAGAAGAATATCAAAAAAATATTGTTACTGAGTAAATTTATTTAAGTATATTACCGTCGATGGATTGGGACAGTTGTTTGAGGGTTACTTTTCTCTATACGATTATGTTATTCAATAATGTCAGCCCTAGACTAAAAACATTAATGAATTTTGTCAACAGAAACGAGTATTAGATGATCGATTCAAATCCTATCATGGTTTTTTGATATTGCTCAATAATGATGTTTTCGGTTGAGCTTTGAGTTGAATGGACGGAGAAGCGACGTTACTGAGATCAAGATAGGCAATTCGACTAGCGGGAATACGAGAGGGTAGTTTTTTCATTCGCGCCAGGGTCTGGATTTGTTTAGTGAGTTGATTAATGTCCGCTCCCAGATGGACATTGCCAATTTCTGTTACCAAGATGATATTAGTTGAACTGCGTCCATCTATCATGCTGATTTTGACGGGGGAAGATTGGATTAGGGGATAAATTTTTTGCCAAAATTTCTTGTATTGAGGGGAATATCCGAGAAATTTGGGGGAATTTGGGATTTTTAATCCAGGTTTAAGGGGTTCATAAAATGATTGGGCAATAAAGTTGCCTTCTTTGTCTAAAAAACCTTTTCCTTCATTAGAAACCGCGATCGCGATCGGTTGTTTTTCTTGAACGGCAATATTTAACTGAGCGGGAAAGAGTTGACGAGTGATTTCAACCTTCGCTAGGGGCGGAATCGTTTCCATTTTTTCGCCGAGTTCTTGGGTGGAAAGTTGCCAGATCGATTGGGGATAACTCAGGGGCAGTAATCCATACAGCTTGCTAGACGGGATAAACTGATTACCACTGAGGGTAATTTGCGACTTATCCCGAATCGTCCACTCTGGCCGACTCATTAACCAAAACAATCCTCCAGCCATGCCCAGCAGAACAGAAATCCGCCAAAGGGATTGCCAAACTTTTAAGCGGCGTTGACTCTTCAGAGCTTGTCTTCTATTTTTGAGAGAATCAGACACAATTAAATCCGTCATCATGAGATCACAACAGTTACTATCCAGAAATGTTATAACTAGATTGAGAAATTATTTTAAAACAAAGTAGTTTTTTTTAATGAATTTTCACCCTCAACCACAACAAAAGTTATGATTAAACAAAAACGCGGGATTGTTCTGGGTTCAGCAGCCGTCCTTTTGGCAACGATCGCAGTAACAGGAGTAGGATTGCGCCTCGCTCGTTCACAAGCGTCCTTTCAAGATAACCCAAAAGAGGTCGTTGACGAAGTTTGGCAAATTGTCAACCGCACCTATGTGGATGGAACGTTTAATCAGGTTGATTGGCGGGCAGTCAGAAAAGATTATTTAGGACGAACCTATAAAAATCAGGAAGAGGGTTATAAGGCCGTCCGAGAAATGTTAAAGAAACTGGGCGATCCCTACACTCGCTTCATGAATCCAGAAGAATTTCAGGCGATGCAAATCGATACTTCAGGGGAGCTAACGGGGGTTGGTATTCAACTTGCGAAGGATGAAAAAACAAATCAATTAGTGGTTATTGCCCCCATTGAAGATACCCCTGCTTTCAGGGCAGGAATTTTGTCTAAAGATGTGATTGTCAAGGTGGATGGCAAAACCACTAAGGGAATGGAAGTCGATGATGCTGTTAAGCTGATTCGGGGTAAACCCAATACAAAAGTTGTTCTGACCATCAAACGCGGCGATCGCAATATTGATTATCCCTTAGTACGCGCGAGAATCGAAATTCATCCCGTCCGCGCCCAGGTCGAAAATACGCCCATCGGTAAGATAGGGTATATTCGACTGAATCAGTTTAGTTCCCATGCCAGTGACGAAATGAAAACCGCGATCGGTGACATGGAAAAACAAAAAGTCAAGGGCTACATTCTCGATTTGCGCTCTAATCCAGGGGGATTACTCTACTCAAGCGTAGAGATTGCGCGACAGTGGATAGACAATGGAAAAATTGTTTCTACTGTTGACCGTAGAGGCGAAGTGGAGCAACAGAGTGCCAATAACAACGCCTTAACCGACAAATCTCTAGTGGTTCTGGTGGATGGTGGCTCTGCGAGTGCCAGTGAAATTCTTTCGGGAGCCTTACAGGATAATCAACGCGCCCTAATAGTCGGAACCACAACCTTTGGTAAGGGTTTAGTCCAATCGGTTCGGGGTTTGGGTGATGGATCGGGTCTGGCGGTTACGATTCAGAAATATCTAACGCCTAAAGGGACGGATATTAACAAGCATGGAATTAAGCCTGACGTGGTGGTTGAACTGACGGATCAACAACGTAAGGATTTACAAAAAGAGCGCGATAAAATTGGCACCATGGCCGATCCCCAATTTGCAAAAGCTTTTGACATTCTCAAACAACAAATTGCTAAACAGGGCGGGGCGGGGCCTCAAGCATCTAATTAATTGTTTGTTAAATAAAGGTGATTGAGGAGAATATGGGGAAACT
>JBEIFD010000309.1:0-5204 GCA_040382535.1 Merismopediaceae cyanobacterium | reverse complement strand
GCAGGAAATTGGGGATTTTTATGGGCGGCGGCCGCGGCAGTAGGCCATTGCAGTAACCAGGATTCTAAAATCGTGATGGCGTGATCTTGAAATTCCTGAACGAGGGTTTCCCGTTGTTGATCAAATTGTTGCTGGAGTCTTTGATATTCCAACTGTAAACGTTCGATCTCAGCACTGCGATCGCCAATATTGGGTTCGGTTTCCGTTGGGGAATAGCCTGAATCGGGACAAAGCTGGGCTAACACTTTTTCAGGGGAAAGTTTGAGGGCGGTAGCTAGTTTAAGCAAATTTTCCACAGACATTTTAGACAATAAACCGTATTGAATACGAGCCAATTGCCAACTAGAGAGTCCCGAAATTTGGCTTAATTCCTCAAGATCAGCAATTCCCGCCTGTTGCATCAGGTCAGCTAAAGGGAGGGCATAGGGAGGAGGTGTTGATTTCATAATTTCATAGTGGAGTAAGAGTAAAACTTAATAATAGTTGAAAATTTTACCCCTCATTCCACCAGTACCGAAGAACTTTTAAACAATTTCAAAATCCTTACCGAACAAGGACTTTATGCTTTCGTTAAGTTCCGCAGTCCAGCGATCGCGCAGTGCCACTCAGTCTTGGAGAAAGTCTTCCCCGTCCAATGCAGAAAAGGCCAGTAGATCACTATCGGGTTGATAGTCTGATATCGCTGTGATGGCGGCCAGCATTAACTGTATTTTTCGTTGCATTGGGTTTAGAGCTTGTTGTTCTTGCCAAATGAACTTCAGAGCAGTTTCGGCAATCATTAGCCTATCCTGAGTTGGTAATGTGCGTAGGGTTTGTAAAAGAATAGAGGTATCCATATTTATTTGAAAAAAGGGGCGTTGTATTCAAAAGCAAATGAGATCGGCGATCGCATTTCTTGCTTGAGATGCTACTTTTTGGTAAGATGAACAAAAATTATCCTTAGTAAGTAGCTGGTTAGAATTTAAATCTAAAGCAGATTGCCTCGCAAGACTTATGGTGAACTGATTTTTTGAAATTTAATTGTGCCTACCTACTTATTAATCTTTATTATTGACTATGGTTTTGAATTACAATCCCGATTATTGTCTAAATGAGAGGGATGTCGAAGGAAAGTTAGTCATTCAGTATCTTCTGCCTCAGTTGGGTTATTCTCCTGATTCGTGGCATCAAGAAGTCGTTTTTGGTAAAATTCGGCTAGATTTTCTTGTCTTTACCGCCCAGATCTTGCCTTTTGTGATTAGTGATAGTTCTCCCCTGAGTCTAGTCATTGAAGTCAAGCATCCAAACCAAAATCTCGACAAGCATACCTTTAAATTTGGTAATTACTTGCGAAGTTTGAGAATTTGTCATGGGGTTTTAACCAATGGCAAAGAACTGCGTATTTACAGACTAGAAGACGAGCAAATAATTCTTAAATTTGATTGTCGAGGTACAGAAATTGATGCTAACCTTGAAACAATCAAATCGTTGATCGGGAAAAACTCCCTCATCAAAAGTCTTCCTGTTGTTCTTAACCCTAGTGAATCATCATCTTTATCCACATCTACAGAAACAAAACAAACCATGAAAATTATTGCTGTCTATCATAATAAAGGTGGTGTTGGCAAAACCACTACCATCGTTAATTTAGCTGCCGCTTTAGCCAAAAAGGGCAAGAGAATTTTAATTGTTGACCTCGATACCCAAGCTAATACAACTTATGCAGTGGGTCTGGCAAAATTTTTAAATGAAGAGGAAGATACCTTAAAAGGGAAAAATGTTTTGCAACTAATTGAGTCTCAAAGTAAGTATCTAATCAAAGATATTGCAAGAAAAACTTCTTTTACTCAATTTACAATAGATGCCATACCTGCACATATTGAATTAATGGAAGTTGAACATCTCCTATTAACTGTTGATGCAGCAAAAAAGAGGCTTTATGATAAACTTCAAAAAGTGAAAGATGAATACGATGTGGTCTTGATTGACACTCCGCCTTCTCTGAATCTTTACGCCAGAATTGCTTTACTGACGGCCCAATATCTTATTATTCCGTCTGATCTCAAACCTTTTGCCAATGAAGGGCTTAATAATGTTAAAAATTTTATAGACGAGATTAATGAAGGGAAAGAAGCGTTTGGAATATTAAACCAACTGGAGGTTTTAGGCGTTTTACCTTCCAAGATTTCTACGTTTGCTAAGTTTGTTCAGCATACATTACCTAAACGAATAGCAATTGTGAAGAATAATTATGGTTTTCCAGTGATGGATACTATTATTTTTGAGCGTGAAGATATTGCTAAATCGTTAGAAAATTGTGTTTTAGACGGGGATGATTTTCGTCCTCAACCCCAATCTGTCTTGGATTACAAACCTGACTCTGTTTCTGCCCAAGAATTTGAAATCTTGGCTTCAGAAGTGCTTAAAAAAATTGATCTCTAAAATTTATTGAATACCCGTCTTTTTTTACCATTATAAAAATCATGCTTCACTCAACTTTAGGTACTAATCTTGTTGATATTGTGTCTGTTCATACAAGTGCTTCTCGTTCTGGATTCTCACAGGATGAAATTGAGAAATTGGCGCGTAATTTTCTTGCAACGGGGGGAAGTACCAAGCCTCTAATTGTTCGACGTAAAAATACGGAAGAATATGATGTTATTGAAGGACATTTAGAGTTTTATGCGGCACTCAGAGCAAAAGAGCTTGATGATAACTTTGAAATGATTCAAGCGATTATTCTTGATTCTAAAAACGAAAAAGCCATCATAGAGCAAGTTAATCTTTTTAAAAAAGCAGTTAATTCTCCGTCTCCACCTCCAGATAATCAGGTTGTTGAAAGAATTAAGAATTTAGAAGATCAATTATCTTCTGACATAAATAATTTAAAAATTCAGTTGAGCAACCAAACGGAGTTAACTAATTTAGAGGATATTGTTAAATCTCAATTTGATGCTTTAAAAAAGGAGTTTATTTCAGAACAATTTATTCAAAAACTTGCCGATAAGATTATTGAATTATTGCCAAACAAAACTCCTTCTAAAACTCCTAAAAAGAAGACTATAGAAGAACTAAGCAAGAATCCCATCAAATTAAATACTGCTTCTAAAGATGATTTAGAGACTGTGCCTGGTATTGGCCCACGAAAAGCCTCGGATATTATTCATAGAATTAAAACGAAAGGAAAATTCCAAAATATAAATGAGCTTGCTGAAATTAAAATTACAGGGATCAGTTCAAACACAATTCAAAAATGGGATAAGTGCTTTGATCTAAGCTAGAAAAATGTTATGGAAAGCGATCTCTTAGACATCATAACCAAATAAATTGGGATTCACTTCGGTTAAAGTGCCTTCAGAAGTAATCTGTGTAGAAACTATTGATAGTCTTCCTCCATCGCTAATACCTCAATCAACGGTTTCAAATCGAGATACATCGTCCGATAGGGATTACTAGGTGGCAACAATTCCGTTGGATCAGCGAATTCAAATCCCAGTTTTTTATAAAAACCAGATGCGTCATAAACTGGCTCAACCTCAAAATCGTAAAGGGCATCTACCGTAATAAATCTCACCCCGATAACAGGAACTACCTCCGTAATCACGTAATTGATCGCCCATTCCATAAGCCTTATACCAAGACCTGTTGTACGGCGATCAACAGCCAGTAATCCAATCTTGACGGCAGGAAAAGTGCGATATTTGACATTTTCCCGAACAAGTAGAACATCTTCAACCTGTAGCTTATCTGCTAAAAGCGTAATATAACCCGCCAGAGCATCCTCAACTTTAGCAATCCAACATTGACAAAGATAAGCATCAGCTTCTCGTTGAATTCGACCCTGTTTCCAATACGTGACAAACTCTCCCCTAACACAGCGAAACCCCTTTCCAAGTTGCCGAAGAGCAGGGGTTAATAACTCAATCCTAATCTCGGAGAAATCAACTCCGTCAAACTTGGCAGAACTAGACATTTTTCTGCTCTTTACGACGACGGGCCGCAATACGTTTTGCCAAAGCAATCATCTGATCATTGGCAACGGACTCACCCGTATCGATCGCGTCTAGCAATTTTTTTGCGGTAATACCAGAAACGGGCTTAGATTGAGTATGGAGAGGATATTTCATGGTAGTGCGTAGATCATTTATCTATCTACTTTAACAGATCCAAAAACTAGAAGTTATTTTATATTTTGTTCAGAATGAGTTCCAATCAAAAGGGAACCCATCTCCAATCGGTGTAGCGATCACCTAGACATCGTAACCAAATAAATTAGGATTCACTTCAGTTAAATTGAGATCCCCTAAACCGTATTCTTGCCAACGTTGAGTCACCATTTCTGCCGTATCAGGATCGGATTCCAGAACAGCACCCCATTCATGATCAGTTTCGGGAGGAATTTTAGTTGTGGCATCAATACCCATCCGTCCGCCTAAACCAATTTTTTCGCTGGCAAAATCCAAGGTATCAAAAGGAGTTTCGGGCAAAATAAAAACATCGCGCACGGGATCAACCTTAGAACTGATCGCCCAGACCACTTGACGAGGATCGCGGATATTAATCGATTTATCGACCACAATTACAAATTTTGTATAGGTAAACTGGGGTAAGGCACTCCAAAAAGCGAGGGCGGCTCGTTTGGCTTGACCTGGATAGGCTTTGTCAATAGAAATAATCGCGGCCTTATAACTGAGGGCTTCCATCGGCAGGAAAAAGTCGGTAATTTCCGAAACCTGTTGGCGCAAAATGGGGGTATAGATGCGGTTCAAGGCGATCGCCATCATCGCTTCTTCCTTGGGAGGTCGGCCGCTAAAGGTGGTGAGATAAATGGGATCTTTGCGATGGGTGATAGCATGAAAACGCACTAGAGGAGAATCTTCCACGCCGCCGTAATAACCCATGTGATCGCCAAAGGGTCCATCGGGTAACATTTCGCCAGGGGTCATGGTTCCTTCTAATACAAATTCTGAGTCGGCAGGAACTTCTAAATCTACCGTTTTACACCGAGCTAATTTCACGCCCGATCCCCCGTATAGCCCCGCAAATAACCACTCAGACAGATCTACAGGAATGGGAGTAGCCGCCGCCATGATAATCAACGGATCGACTCCTAACGCGATCGCGATTTCTAATTTTTTGCCAGCTTCTGCGGCCTTGCGTAAATGCCTGGCTCCTCCCCGCACCGAGAGCCAATGGACGGTCATGGTATTTTTCGATTGCAATTG
>JBEIFD010000308.1:0-5214 GCA_040382535.1 Merismopediaceae cyanobacterium | reverse complement strand
GTATCAAGAATAAACGGCTACGCGCTGGTTGGGACGAGGACTATCTCCTTAAGGTTTTACTCGGATAAGATGCGTTTGCCCTGCTTTTTACCCCTACTGCGATCGTGGTACGAAGAAAGCAAAACCTCACCCCTCTGGCAAAACCTCCGTCTCGTTATCGTTCATTCCACAGAAATCTACGTCCCGCTCCAGCTTAACCAGTCTCCCTTCAACGTCGGATTAACCATTCAGTTAAATCACTTTTCCCAAGAAGAAGTTAAAAAATTGGCTCAATGCTACGGTTTGGACTGGGAACGGGGAGAAGATTGTCAACAACTAATGGAGATGGTGGATGGCCATCCCGCCTTGGTACAAATCGCTCTCTATTACCTGAGTCGTGAAGAAATGACCCTAGAGCATCTGTTAGCAACTTCTGCCACAAATGTTGGCATTTATACCCATCATTTACAGCGACATTGGGTCACATTGCAAGAGCAACCCAAATTAACTACTGCGCTTAAACGAGTCATGGATGCTACCGAAGCTATCTCTCTAGATGACAATATTTTGATCCATAAATTAAGTAGCATGGGACTCATTAAACACTCAGGTGATAAGGTAATGCCAAGATGTGAATTGTATCGGCAGTCTTATTTAAAAAAATAACTATAGTTTTGTTGTGAGATTAACGTGATCAAAAAGCCGCGATTAAAAAAGAACTTCCGTTGTGAAGAAGTAAACTCTGAGGGTATTTTTTTACTGTCTGAAGCAGAGATAATATTCTTAAGTAATCCTTTATTTCAAAAAATAATTCCTTTGCTTGATGGCACACGGACTGAGGAAGAAATTGTTGATGAACTTCACATGGAACTGCCAGAAGCGTATATTTTTTACGCCCTTATGGAACTTGAGCAAAAGGGATTTATTGTTGAGAATAATCCTATTTTAGAACCGAGTCTTAGCCTATTTTGTGAATCTTTGTCGATTAATATCCACACTGCACGAAAGCGATTGCAAACAAGTCGAGTTACCCTCAGAGTGTTGGGGTCTTTATCCTACAAGAATTTGAGCGATAATCTAAAGCGATCGCATATCCAAGTTGTTGACAGTGGAGAGATTGAAATTGTTTTAACAGATGACTATTTACGAGAAGAATTAGACAAAATTAATCAAGTTAATCTCGAAAAGTCTCGCCCTTGGATGTTAATTAAACCTGTCGGAACTTTGCTTTGGATCGGCCCTATTTTTTATCCGCAAAAGACAGCCTGTTGGCAATGTTTAGCCCAGCGATTGCGAAATAATCGACCCTCGGAAGCATTTATCCAACGTCGCAGAGATAGCGTTTCCCCTTTAATCTCCCCGCTTGTCGATCTACCCGTAACTCAGGAAATTGCTCTAGCAATGGCGACAACTGAGATTTTGAAATGGATTGTCTGTGGAGAAAATAAACGATTAGAAGGGATGATTGTAACCTATGACACCCTCTCTTTAACCCTTCAAAATCATGTGGTTGTCAAACGTCCTCAATGCCCCCATTGTGGATACCTCAAACTCCAGTCTGATCGCCCTTTACCTGTCATTCTCGGCAGTCGAAAAAAAAGGTTTACCTGCGATGGCGGTCATCGTTCCATTCCTCCCGAAGAAACCTGCAAACGCTATCAGCACCATATCAGTCCCCTGTCGGGAGTTGTGCGATCGCTTGAAAAGTTATCCTGCGATGGTAATGGTTTGTTTCATATCTATACAGCCAAACATCATTGGGCTTCTATGTTCGACGATCTCGATAATTTGCAAAAAAATATTGGGGGGAGAAGTTCAGGTAAAGGTAGAACAGAAGCCCAGGGCAAAGCAAGCAGTTTTTGTGAAGCGATCGAGCGATATTCCAGTATTTTTCAGGGAGATGAAATTAGGATCAAGAGTAGCTACCAAGAACTAGGCGATCGTGCGATTCATCCCAATGCTTGTATGCAGTTCAGTCAAACTCAATACGACCATCGAAAAACCTGGAACGCTCAAAGAACTGATTTATTTCAAAAAGTTCCCGAACCGTTTGATGACCAAAGAGAAATTGAGTGGACACCCCTGTGGTCTTTAAGCCAGCAAACCTTTAAATACCTACCCACTGCCTATTGTTATGCGGGCTATGCCAAGCCGATCAATCCCGACTGTTGGGCGAATACTAATGGCTGTGCGGCGGGAAACACTTTGGAAGAGGCGATTTTACAGGGTTTTTTGGAATTGGTAGAGCGCGATAGTGTTGCTCTGTGGTGGTACAACCGTTTACAAAAACCAAGGGTTAATTTAGAGAGCTTTGACGAACCTTATTTTCAAGCTATAACCGACTATTATCAATCCATCGGGCGAGAAATTTGGCTGATTGATCTAACGGCAGATCTTAATATTCCCACGTTTGCCGCTATTTCTCGACGGTGCGATCGCGCTATAGAAGATATTATTTTTGGCTTTGGTACTCATTTCGACCCCAAATTAGCCATCCAAAGAGCCTTAACAGAAGTCAGTCAAGTGCTTCCAGCGGTTTTGAGTGCGAAGCCCGATGGGACAACTCAATATTCGCCTTCGGTTGAACCCCAGATGTTGCAATGGTTGCAAACCGCAACAGTGGAAAACCAACCCTACCTAGTTCCGAATACCTGCGTTGCCTCTAAAGGTCACTCGGACTATGCAATTGTCTGGCATGAGGATTTCTTGGAAGATATCAAATACTGTCAGCAACTGGTAGAAGAAAAAGACATGGAAATACTGGTTCTTGACCAAACACGCCCTGATATTGGCTTAAAGGTCGTCAAGGTCGTCGTGCCAGGGTTAAGACATTTTTGGAAGCGATTAGCGGCAGGGCGGCTGTACGATGTTCCCGTGCAAATGGGATGGCTTGAAAAATCTTTGACGGAGGAAGAAATGAATCCCATTCCACTATGGATGTAAATGAGTCCGTATTTTTTACCTATCTTTTCAGAGAGCCACTATGCTAAACGGTTATCAAATTATTGATGCAGACTCCCACGTTTACGAACCCCATTCCCTCTGGGAAAGCTATCTCGAACCAGCCTTTCGTCATTTAGCTCCGACTCCAGATTTAAAGATTCAAGGGGTATCGGTGATGAATAAATCTTCCCCAGCCCTAATCTCGGAAGGGGCTAAACAAGTTGAGCGATCGCATCCCCTCTCTTTATCCCAAGAATTTAATCCAGAGTCTCAAGTGCAAGCAATGTACCGCATGGGAGTGGATATTGCCTTTATCTATCCAACCTATCTGGCTTGGATTACGGGGGTCGATACCATGCCTTCCCAACAAGTCGGAGCTTATGTCCGTGCTTACAACAATTGGTTACGAGATTTTTGTAGTTATAATCCAGCCATTTTGAAAGGAGTTGGTGTCGTCAACCTCCATGATCCGCTCGAAATGGTAACTGAATTGCGACGCATTGCTGATTTTGGTTGGAAGGCGGTTTATTTGCGACCTAATCCTGTCAAGGGAAGATTACTCAGTGATCCAGCCTATGAATTATTTTGGACGGAATGCGAAAATCTCGATATCGCCGTCAGTCTCCACGAAACGACCCATAGTAAAGTTCCTAGTGCGGGGAGCGATCGCTTTCACACTCGTTTTGCGCTCCACGCTTGTTCTCACCCGATGGAACAGATGATGGCATTACTAGCACTTATTGAAGGAGGAGTCTTGGAAAATCATCCCCAACTTCGGGTGGGATTTCTGGAATCGGGTTGTGGTTGGTTGCCCTATTGGTTATGGAGACTTGATCGGGAGTACGAAGATTTGCGTTGGGAAGTGGGCGATCGCGTCAAGATAAAGCCTTCGGAGTATTTTCGCCGTCAATGTTTTATTGCGGTTGAACCTTCAGAAATGTATCTTTCCAAACTGTTAGAGGAACTCGGTTCGGATAATCTGATCTTTGGTTCCGATTATCCCCACATGGATCATAACCCCGATGTTGTGGCTGATATGGTGGCACTTGAAAGTCAGTTATCTAAACCAATTCTTCAGAAGATTCTCTGGGATAACCCAAGGAGATTCTATGGCTTGGAATAACTCGTATTTTAGTAATCCCATCAATTCCCCGTCAGGGCTGTGTGTCTCTGTGGATGATTTTTGGGCAGGTTATCCGAGAAATGCCGATTATTGAAAATCTCTTTTACATTCACAAGCATAATTGCTACAGTAATTCTTAACAAAGTCTAAATTTGGCAGGAGATTAAACACAATGAAGCATGGAAGCCGTAACGAACGTTTTGACATTGAAGGTGAAGAACCGATTAATGGCCCGTTAATTCCTGGGACTGAATCGAGATCTGATGAGCCAGCTCCAAAGTCACCTTCTTTCAAGTACTGTCGGTTGTTTAGTAAAGGTGATCAGCCACCAGTTGACGGTTTAGAAGAGCTAGCAAATACTATGACAACTGAAGGCGACAATACAAATGACGATCAAAATAGTCTCATCCCAGCAGGTTACACTTACTTGGCACAGTTCATTGACCATGACATCACACTAGACCGCACTGATCTTACGAAAGATGGAAAAATTGATCCAGAGCTTATAGAAAATTTCCGAACTCCAAGTCTTGACCTAGACAGTCTCTACTTAGGCGGCCCCAAAAAGAATTCAGAACTGTATAACAACTCTAACAACTCAGACAAAAGAACCTTCAAAATTGGCACAACAACAACTCCGCCAACTGATAATGACGATAATACTGGTAATGACGATAACGACTTGCCACGTCTGGGTGGGCGTAAAGACAAATTTATTGCGTTAATTGGTGACCCCCGCAATGACGGAAATCTAGTCGTGGCGCAGACGACTCTGGCTTTTCTAAAATTTCACAATGCTTTAGCCGCTAGGTATCCTGAAAAATCTTTCGAGGAGCTTAGAGAAGAAGTAACCCTGTACTATCAAGCTATTGTTCTAACAGATTTTCTCCCCATAGTTCTGGATACAGATGTTCTTAACGATGTCTTGAAAAACGGACGACGGTTTTATACCGACGATAAAAAAGATTGTATGCCAGTCGAATTCTCAGTTGCGGCCTTCCGCATGGGACATAGTATGGTGCGTTCCAGCTATAATTTTAATTTTCTCCATCCGAACGCTTCTCTCAAGAAACTCTTCCATTTTTCTGGGGTAAATGGCGGATCTGAGCCGTTTTATGGACTTGGTAAATTACCGTACGACTGGATTATCGACTGGCATCAATTTTATG
>JBEIFD010000307.1:0-5221 GCA_040382535.1 Merismopediaceae cyanobacterium | reverse complement strand
CGTCATAAACCCCCCCATGTCCAGACGTAGCAGGGGTAATCCCCATAGTCGGGCAGTGGTTTTGGCAATAAGAGACTTTCCGCAACCTGGAACGCCTAAAATCAGCATTCCTTTGGGTTGGGGTAATCCGTACTCCCTAGCCCTTTCGGTAAAGGCATCGGAACGGTGGGTCAACCATCTTTTGAGTTCATCTAAGCCGCCGACGGAAGCGATGGTTTCATCTTCTTCGATGTATTCCAGTATTCCGTTACGGCGAATGAGTTGCTTTTTCTCAGAAAGAATAATGTCAACTTCAGATTCCGTCAGTTGTCCTGCTTTGACGTAGGCTTTGCGATAAACTTTTTCGGCCTCGTCCTTGGTTAAACCGAGGGTCGCTTTGAGTAACTTTTCCCGAACTTCCGTTGTTGTACGGTGAGTCCGAGTTTTTTCCAGTTGCTCCGATAGGACTTGATTCAGTTCACTCAGGTCGGGCAGGGCAAAGTCGAGAACAACGACATCCTTTTCCAGTTCCAGAGGAATTTCTTGATAGGGCGACATCAACAGAATCAATTTATCCGTTCCCTTAAAGCTCGCGATCGCATCCCGCAACCAACGAGTCACTTCAGGAGACGTAATAAAAGGATGGAGATCTTTGAAAATAAAGATTCCTGATTCCCGATGACGCACCACCCATTCAATGGCCGCCTGGGGGGAAACGGTATTGTGTTGAGGCTTTTCCTGCGGTTGGCCGTACTCCGTAAATCCGTGAGTCACCGTCCAGACAAAAACCCGATGATGTTGCGTCTTGAGTTGGGCAACTTTGGCGATCGCTTGCTCTGCCCGTTCTTCTTCAGACGTTACAAGGTAGATGAGAGGATATTGAGCTTGAACTAGAATACTTAGCTCTTCTTTCATGGTATCGACCTGGGTGGTTGAATGGACGGATTTCTCCTAGAGTTTGATCCTTTAACAAGGAACAAGAACCTCTTTTGTTTGCTTTTCGGCTTGAGCAGGAACAGCTTCGATAACCTCTAGGGGGAAATCTTCTGTCAAAACACTGGGTTGATCCTTTAGAGAACGCATTTGCCCTTCACGCATTACCAACGCGGCATCACATTCGGGACAAATATGAACTTGGTGGGTTTTCCCAAAGGTGGCAGCATCTTCCGCTTCGACCTTATCGGGGTGTTTCAAATAAAAGTCGATAGCCTTTTCGACGATCGCCGACATGGACTCAACATCAATGGCGGAACGAATGCGTAGTTGGCGATGAATGCCTGGCGGTAAATAAAGTGTGACCTTTTGCTTGTCTTGCATATCAGTCTTGATTAATGTACCCATCGGGTATTGACACAGCATAACTAGAGATACTTTATTCTGTCAAGACAGTAAGCCTCTATGACAGCATTAATGTAATATAACTTAACAATTGTCACAAAGACCCGCGTGAGACAGTTATCTAGAATTTAGCTAAAAACTCTAGATTTTATGGGAATTTGGGCGATATATCTAAATGGATTGACTGCCCTTGTTCCGATAGATTACCAATGATTTTTGGAATTAATTTCTTAAGCTAGTCCCATAGAATAACTCTTCGGTTTTGACGGTCACGACTTGGGGCGGCGTAGCATCAGGGGGATAGAGGAAATCTAGGATAACTTGTCGCTGTTCCCCAGGGGATAAATTCAAGGTCAATAGAGGATCGCCCATTTGTCCTTGGCGTTGGGTCAGATGGAAATATCGGTTTTGGGCTTGACCGCGATCATTGATATAACTCATTCTCACCGTTCCTCGGAAAAATACCTGCCCAGTGGGACGGGGAACGAAAAAGAGGCGATCTCCATATTGATCTTGTTTAATCGGAGTTTGGATAGTGAGACTCACACTCTGTCGATCAGCGGTTTTGTTACGGAGAGGGAGAGTCAATTGGTAATGTACACCATAGTTGCCGTGAGCCAAATAAGCCGTATCAGGATAACGAGCCAACATCTGCGCACTTTGAATTTGCCTGGTTCCGTGAGTTCCCACATTTACCGTACTCAGGGGATAGGAAAACGCCCCTCCCCTTTGGGGAATACTAAGATATTTTCCTCCCTGTTTATCCACCAGTTTGGTTACCCACTCTGTACCGACCGAAATTCCCGCAACCCTTCCATATATCGGTCGATCGGGCCCATTGGGATTGATTTTCGCGATCGGCGTAGGAGCCTTATCCCTTGGAGAAGCTAAGCGACCCCCCATTAACATTGCTCGCCATTCCGCTAAGGTGGGTTGCCGATATTGAATGGTTGGCTTAGCAGTACTCGCCACTTCATCTCCTGGTAATACTGGTGATATCTCTGGAACGGCAAACATCGCCAGATTAGCCATATAAACAGGCCCACTACTCTCTAGGCGCATATAGGTAGAACGGGCGTTACTGGCATTAATGGGCAGAATGAACAGCATCGCACTACTCTGGGGAGCGATCGTGATTTGTCGGGGAAAATTGGGTTGAGTAAATCCCCTAAGCATATCGCTCATTAGACGGGAACCTGGCCCCGAAAACACCTGCCCCGAAGGGTCTTCTACTTGTCGGGGTAAATCAATGAACGGGGCATCGGGAGAGGTTAAATAACTCGCTGCCTGTAAAACTTTCACAGTAATGAAGCGATTACTCGGATTTTCCACAATCACCCCCTGATAGAGAGTCCTATTATCTCCAACAGGACGGGCGATGTGATGGGCAAAGAGATCAAAACGACCGTTTAAGGTTTTATTTAAATGGGCTGAGGGGTCATATTTTCCAGAAGAGGGGAACGTAGAGAGTAAAATCCCTTCCATCTGGACAATTTCTGGACTATTACTGTTAAAAACAGGAACATCGTTGAGTTTGCCTGATAAACTGCGAATTTCTTGGGGCTGGGTTAAAATTTGTGGATCTGGTAAGGGCAAAGGAGCCGTAACAACTTGAGCGACCATGAATGAGGAAAGTAACGACAGCATAATTCAAAACTACTTCTGGATTTGACCAAATTTTTGGTTTTTCTAACGGTTAACTAGAGTCGAGTCTTGTTAACCCTCTGCTTATCGGCTTATTTGGGGAGTCGTTATGATGGATTGCCTAAAATCTCTTTGGGTAATCTGACGATTTAACCATTGTCAAGCCGATTTTGCGAGAAAAAAAGTTAACTTAACCGAAGTCTTAGCTTTAACTGTTTGTACTTTAGGGCTAAAAGCCGACAATTGCAAGCATTAAAAAGTTCCCATTGACCTTGGGGGATGCTCAAACGAAATTGGACATGAAAACTGAGGACTACCTACGGTAAAATGTATAAAGAAAAACATCTTGATACTTTATCATTAAGATATGTTAAGGTGTTCTGTAAAGAAATATTGCAAAAAGTAATCAAAGGTTGACATATGCCATTTACAATTGATACCGCCCGTAGCATCTTCCCTGAGACCCTCTCGGCTGATGCGGTTCCTGCAACTATTGCACGATTTAAGCAACTCAATACAGAAGATAAACTAGCTTTGATCTGGTTTGCCTATTTAGAGATGGGTCAATCCATTACGATCGCCGCTCCTGGTGCCGCCAGCATGATTTTGGCTGAAACGACATTAAATGCGATTCGGAAAATGTCTCCCCGTGAGCAAACCCAGGTCATGTGTGATCTCGCGAATAACGCAGATACGGCTATTTGCCGTACCTATGCCGTCTGGTCGGCTAATATCAAGTTGGGTTTTTGGTATCAATTGGGAGATTGGATGGCAGACGGAAGTGTTGCTCCCATTCCCGAAGGTTACCAACTTTCAGCGAATGCCAACGCAGTATTACAAGCTATTCGAGGGCTAGAATCGGGTCAACAAATAACGGTTTTACGGAATGCAGTGGTTGATCTGGGTTTTGATCCGAATCAATTGGGTGGTTATAAAACGATTTCGGAACCAGTGGTTGCTCCTACCGAGGAAGCAAAACGTACCAAGGTTGCGATTGAAGGGGTTACGAATCCAACGGTTTTAAATTACATGGATAATTTGAACGCCAACGATTTTGATGTGTTAATTGAATTATTTACTCCCGATGGTGCTTTGCAACCTCCTTTCCAACGTCCCATCGTCGGAAAAGAAGCTGTCTTGAAGTTCTTTAAAGAAGAGTGCCAAAATCTTAAATTAATCCCAGAACGGGGTGTGATTGAACCCGCCGCCGATGGTTATAGCCAAATTAAGGTAACAGGAAAAGTACAAACTCCTTGGTTTGGTGCAGGAGTCGGTATGAATATGGCTTGGCGTTTCTTGCTCAATGCTGATAATAAAATTTTCTTTGTCGCGATCGATTTATTAGCTTCTCCTAAAGAACTCTTGAATTTGGCTCGACGCTAATATTTAAGAAAATTCTAATTTTATATTTTTTGAATTCTCAACGTATCTTCCCTATCAATCAATTAAGGGTTAAGGTACGTTTTTTCTTGTCTAAATAGCATCAAGATAGAAAATATTATTAATATTATTTGTTATGTTTATGTTAAAATTAAAAGAAAATAGTAAAACTTAAAAAAAGTGAGCGAAAACACCTGGTCAACAACGGAACAAAAAATAGCTGAATCAGCATTTAAAAAAGCCTATGAGCGTGAAACGGCTGCATTAATTCAGCATATCTACGAAAAGATAGAAGAAATTAAGGAAATTGATTCGCTTTGGAATCTACATGATTATTTAAGTGCGAAACGACATCAAATAGACGGGAGATATGATTTTCGATATCCTGTTTTGATTTTTGTTTTTTCCGATCTCATGAAGGAAGGATGGCTTTTGATAGAGGATTTGGAAGGTTTGGATCAGGATAAGATTTCTAAAATAACGGTATTATCTCGCATATATAGCGGTTTTCTTTCGAGTGAGGTAGAGAATTAGCAGGAATTAGATGGAGAAACAAAATCGGAATCACAATAATAACAATGAGTGAACCAATTGTGTATATCTTGAAGCGTAATATAGCAGTATTGACATTGATGAGGTATCTTGTAAACTTTACAATCCTTACGTAACAAGGCTTCTATCGTACCTCGCCAGGCTAAAAACTGCTATATCATCCTGACACTATCGAAAAAGCTTTAGTAAAAGTTTATCCAGATATAATGAATAAAATCCAGTTTGAACTCTCTCCCAAACCCTCTAAGGCTGAAAAAGCGGAGAAAGGCTTGTCGGGATTCGTGCCTGTTAAGACAAGGTGGGTGGTTGAAAGAAGTAATGCTTGGAT
>JBEIFD010000306.1:0-5255 GCA_040382535.1 Merismopediaceae cyanobacterium | reverse complement strand
TTATCGTGATGTTGCCATGAAACAATCAGAGGGGCTTTTATCACCGATTCACTCCTTAGAAGATGCTTTAAATCGTTGTCAAAATCTGGGAATGCGGGTCAGTCGTCAACGTCGCTTTATTCTAGAACTGCTTTGGCAGGCGAAGGAACACCTTTCTGCTAGGGAAATTTATGACCGTCTCAATCAGGCAGGCAAAGATATTGGTCATACATCAGTCTATCAAAATCTAGAAGCCCTATCGGGTCAGGGAATTATCGAATGCGTTGAACGGTGTGATGGTCGCCTTTATGGTCACATCAGCGATTCCCATAGCCATATTAATTGTCTGGACACTCAACAAATTATTGATGTTCATATCGCGTTACCGCCTGAGCTACTCCAGCAGATAGAAAAGGAAACAGGGGTGACCATTACGGATTATCGAATTAATTTCTATGGCTATAAAGAAGCTTTTGATACTATTTCTTAGGGTTAGTTGGAGAAATAATGGTAATCTTGCTGTTAGATTGAAATACTCATCAGTTCATTAAATCCTTCCCCTAAAAGCATTGTGAGCGATCGCCCTATTACCCTCGTTTTGATTGATGAAGACCCGATCTTTCGATTGGGACTCGTAACTGCTTTGATGTCAACGAATAGGGTGCGGATATTAGCCCAGCTAGATTCACCCAAAGAAATAGACGCTCTCTTTAATCAATCCCTGCCCGATATCGTCCTCCTTGATCCGCTCTTTTTAGAAAATACGTCTCAAGGCTGGATACTGTGTCAAACAATAAAAAGAAACTATCCATGCGTTAAAATTTGTCTATTAACGGCAACCTTAGAATACGGTAAATTAGTTCAAGCAAAACAACAGGGAATTGAAGGTTATTTTCCCAAAGGAACTTCAATTAATTCACTCATCGAAGGATTACAAGAAATTGTAGCGGGAAAAATTTGTTGGACAGATCTTTCTTTTTTTCAAGGCTACCTTAAACTCACTCGCAAAAATCGTTGGTTGTTGGGCCTATTCCAATCAGGCTTGGCACAAATTGATCGCAATATTGTGATTCTCAATGAACAATTTGAACAATCCCCATTATCTCAATTTGATATTCTTTTTTTAGAGGGAAGAAAACGAGAATTAAGAACGGCAAGATGGTTCGTTCAAAAAATTATGCCCAACAAATTAAAATTAACAGCCCAATTAACAGCAAAGGAAAAATTAACGTCTTCTCCTCCAGTATCTCCGCTTGCTAAAATATCTTCTGTTAATGCCCTAGTTAATTCTGATAGTAACATTGAATCTAAAAATCCTTCCAATATTACTATTTTTAGTAATACCCTGGCCAAACTCCAGGCAGGGGTGATTAATCTCACCGAGATTCCCCTGGAGTTGGATATTTTGATCACGGAAAAAAAGCAAGAACTTTTAATTTTAATTTTAAGTCAATTCCAAAATTTATTAACGGAGTTAAACTCCCTCAATGTTACTGCTGAACAACTTCCCGATGATCCCAGTTTAATGTTGACTGAAATCTGGCAATCTTCTACCCTGGCTTTTTTTGGAAAATATTGCTCTCCCAAGGGAGACTTTAAGATTAATAAAATTCAAGAAATTCTCAATAATTATAAAACCTTAATTCAGACAGAAGCTTTGAGTAAGATTCCCTTTACCCAAGAGCTATTACATTATCTATTGTTTTCAGAAAATTTAGTTATTGATCAAGTTTCCTATCGTGCTAAATCTCCTGAAGCCGAGGAAAGGGCGGAAATTTATTTACAAAATCTCATTATTCAAGTCGCTAATGGCGTAATAATTTTTATTTTAAATTATTTTTCAGATAATGAAGAAATTAAGCAGGTTTTATATTCCGAACAAATGCTCTCTTCGAGGGAAATTGCTAAGTTTCGGAATAATTTAGCTTGGCGATATCAATTCACGAAATATTGGCAAGAACCCCAGTATATTTTTGAAAGTCAATATCCCTTATTTTATTTAACTTCTTCAGGTATTAATACTACTAATATTTATTCTCCTCGCCAATTAGAACTATCCCAACTTCAGGGCTTAAGGTTAGCAACGACGATTTTCTTGGAACTGCGAGATGCGCTTTCTCCTCGTTTGCGATCGCTGGTGAAATTTTTAGGGAATGGTTTTGTTTTTCTGTTAACTCAAGTCATTGGCCGCGCGATCGGTTTAGTGGTAAGAGGTATTTTGCAAGGGGTTGGCAATACTTGGCAAGAAACACGCTATGGCAAAAATCGCAGTCGGGAAAATTCTAATTTTTGAGAGTATTAGCTAATTCGTGAAAGCATCGTCATGGGGTATGACTACCACATAGTTTCACCGTACTTCCCGTTCTAGAAGTTCTCACATCCAACCGCAGATTCATTTGTTCCCGTAATTCGTTGACGTGGGAAATAATCCCAATCATGCGGCCACTACTTTGGAGATCAATCAGGGTTCGGATCGCCAGTTCCAAGGATTCTTGATCCAGACTGCCAAAACCTTCATCGATAAACAAAGTGTCTAGCCTGATGCCCCCCGCATAGGATTGCACCACGTCAGACAAGCCGAGAGCCAAAGAGAGAGCCGCTAGGAAGGATTCTCCCCCCGAAAGCGTGGCAACAGGACGACAATTGCCTGTATATTCATCCAAAACGACAATTTCTAAGCCAGAAGCCTTATTTCCCTTAGCGCGATCGCTCTCAGGTCGCTGTAGCCGATAACGTCCTTTGCTCATGCGATATAACCGTTGGGAAGCTTGGGTTAAGACATCTTCTAGTAATACGCCCAAAACAAAGCGTTGTAGGCTGATTTTGTTGCCTGTTTGGCCATTGGCGACCTCGCTTAGGGTTCCATAAATGGCATATTCTTTATCCAAATCCGTTTGTTGTTTCTTGGCTTGGGTCAGTTTAGTTTGAATATTTTCTAGATTGTCATGACGGGTTTTGAATTGTTGAAAAGCCTGATCTTTTTCGGTCAAAATTATGGATTTTTCCGTTAGATTTTGCTCTAATAGCTCCATATCAGGCGGAGTGTGATCTACTAATTCAGACTTGAGTTCTTCAATACTCACTGTTAAAGTCTTTAAATTAGATTGGTAGGTATCAATTTCATCGGCGATCGCTATTTGTTCGGATAGAGAAAGGCGTGATTGTTGGAAGTTTATTAAATCAGTAAAGAGACTATTTCCGAGGGCATCTTGCCAAGCTTTTTCGGTTATCAGAGCTTTTTCTTGCTGTTCCTTGAGTTGATTTTCTAATTCACTTTGTTGGGTTTGGGCTTGAATCAAACTTAAGTGTTTATTATTGTAATCTGCCTCAGCTTTTTCAAGATTTTCTGTTAAGGTTTTAATCTGCTGAATTAACTCCTCTAGGGCTTTATTAAGAGCTTTCGCTTGGTGATATTCACTAGGAATTTGGGTTTCAATTTGTTCCACCGATGAGCGGGCTTGAATCAATTTTTCTTTGTCTGTTTGGGCTTGAGTTTGGAAATCGGCGATCGCGCTTTCAATTTCACTTAGGGAAACTTTAATTTGTTCAACTTGAGTGAGAACTTGTTTTTGTTCTGTTTGTTGTTTGAGTAGTAATTTAATTTCTTTTTCTGTCGTGTTAAATAAATTTTCTAAGGATTCTAAAGACTGATCCGCTAAATCCTGCAATAATTCCTGATAATCTTGAATCTCCTTTTTTTGATGCTCAATTTGATAACCTATCTGGTCTAATTCTTGTTGAGTTTTTTGTAGAGCTTGACGAGCCGTTTCCAACTTTTTCTCAACTTTTTCAATCATTTCTTGTGTAATCAATTCCCCATCAGTAATTGCAGGATTCGGATGATCGTAACTCCCACAAACACTACAGGGTTCATTAATTTTTAAATCTTGAGCCAGCAAAGCTGCTTGTCCTAGATGCCATTGTCGGGTTGTGTCGCGCAGTTCGGTTTCCGACTCTTGAAAATTAATTGTTTTTTTCTCATTTTCTTTAACTAGCTTTTGTTCTTTAACCACTAATTTGGCATGGTCTTGTTGCAATTGATCAAGTTTTTTGCGTTGTTCGACTTGTTGGCGTTGATGTTCTAATTCAATTTGCTGGGACGCAAGAGATTCTAAGGCTTTATTAATGGTAGTAACTTGGGATTCTAAACTAATTTGTTGCTCACGCAGAGTTTGTTGCTCGGTCTGTTTTGACTCTAATTGATCCTGACTTTTTTGAGCGAGTTTCTCACAAATTTTAAGATTTTTTCGCTTTTCAACTAACTCATCAATTTGGGTTTCATATTGTTTGAGTTCGATTTGTTGCTTTTTGAGATCATCAACAGCAGTAAAAGCAGTTTTATCTTCCGTTAAAATTTGTTGAGTTTTTTCCGTTTCTTGGGTAGATTGTTGAACCTTTTCATTAATTTTAATAAGGCGTTTATCTAGCTTAGTAAGCTCTTTATTTTCCTCTTGATGACGATGATAAAGCGGAGAAATTTGATCCGCCGATTTTGCTTGTGCTAGAGAGACTTGTTTGATGTTAATTTCTGCTTCTAGACTTAACTGGTTTGCTAAAGTAACTTCCTTCTGCTGTAAATTATCAAAGCGTTTTTGTAGGGCGATCGCGGTTTCTTTGGCCTTAGCGGCATTGATTTTATTTTGTTCAGCCTGTTCTTTTTCCCCTTGGATAATGGCTAACTGGGGCGTAAGAGTTTCCAGTTCTATTAAAATTTGTTCTTCCGTGCTGAGATTAAGGCTTTCTAAGAGGCCACTAATCCGTTTTTCTTGATCTTTTTTTGCCTCTATAATATCTTTAGCTTGTTCCTTGAGAGATTCTTGAATTTTTTCATAAATATGGGTTTGAAATAATTGACTAAAGATTTTTTCTCGCTCCTTAGAATCCGCCATTAATAATTCCCGAAATTTGCCCTGGGGTAAGACCATAACCTGGCGAAATTGTTCAACTTCTAAACCGATTAAATTAATAATCTGCTGAGTTGCTTCATTAACTTTTTTGGGAACTAATAAATTACCTTGAGCCGAACCATCTAAATGCCATAATTGGGCCTCTGACGCTTTAGATGTTGTGCCTTCTCCTCGATTTTTAGGTGTTTCTTGAGTGGGAGTACGACGAATACGATAGGTTTGATTTGCTAACTGAAAATCTAACACCACTTCTGTTAATAAATCGCGATCGCTATAATCACAACGTAGGTTCACCGCATCCCGTTCATTACCCGTCGATTGACCGTAGAGCGCGAAACAAATCCCATCTAAAATCGAACTTTTTCCTGC
>JBEIFD010000305.1:0-5281 GCA_040382535.1 Merismopediaceae cyanobacterium | reverse complement strand
CGTCGTTTAGAGTTACATCGAATTTTATATAGAGTCTCTTGGTTAATTAATGATAAGAAAATCCAAGAAAGGGTTTTTTATTTGTTTAATGATCTAATTAAAACTATCAAAACTTTATATGATCAAGAAAGAAATTACCCTAAAGTCATAGAAGTTTCTGAAATTGCTCTAACTCAGTGTAAAAGTAAAAATGATTATGAAACAGTTTTAACTTATAAAGTAAAATCTTTAATTCATCAAGAGAAATGGCAAGAGGCATCACAAAAAATAACTTTAATGAAGGATAATGATTATGTATCATCACGAGATATTTACTACCTTCAAGGTTTTTTAAATAAAAGAAAAGGAACAATACCTGATGCTATTGATTGTTATATTGATTCACTGAATTGTGGTAGAAAAGATGCACCATTGTTTAGGGAGCTTGGTCACTGTTATTATCTTATCGAAAAATATGAGAAAGCACAATATTATATTCAGAAAGCTTTAATTCAGCAAAAAAATAACCAAAGAATTAATTTTTATATGCTTGATTTACAGATACAAATATCAATGGCTCTTGAAGATAAAGTAAATGCTCAAGAATCTATTGAACAATTAAAAGAACTTGACGAAACAAGATATTATTATCGTAAATCTCGTTTTGAATTTTTGTTTGGCGATAAAAATAAGGCGGACGAGCATATTAGTCAAGCCTTAAAAATTTGTAATGGGAATCCACGATTTGAACTTTTGTCCCATGCTTGCCACTGTAAAATTTCTTTAGACCAAGTAGAAGATGCGCAAACTATACTGGATGAAATAGATCAATCCCCAAAATTTGGGAAAATTAATGGAGATATTCGTACAGGCTTAAGAGCAAAATTAATGATTGCTCGGAAAAGATTTGAGCAAGCAGTAATACTGAGCAGTGAAATTATTGATAAATCAACTAAACCTTATAAAACAATTAGACGAGATGCACTCAAGGGCTATTTAGACAATTGTGTTTTAAGAGATAGTGCACGTAGTAAGTTTAGTGAAGAATGCAGGAAATTAGATATTGAACTATCAAATATTGATAAAATGAAGCTTTCTTTGGAGCTTGATGAAGGTCTTGATTTGGATTAATTGTACTTTTTTAATTGATTAAATTGAAATATGGAAACTATCACTATTCCCGTCGATCCTGAAATCAAAACAGCCTTTGAGCAAGCCACTCCTGAAACCCTGCAAAAATTAACCACGCTCCTAAACTTATTATTCAAAGATAAACAAAAAGAGCAAACACTTACAGAAGATTTAGATGAAACTGGAGAGAATTGGGGACTCGCTGAACAAAACGCCTATGCACGAATGAATGAAACCAATCATCAAAATATTCCTGGTGAGGTATTTCTTGATTGGCTTTCTGAATTAGAACAAGGAGAAAATCAAGATTTTGTACCAACCACTCAACAAATAAGACAAGTAGCAGAAAAAAGTTCATCTTTTGACTTTCTTCATGCCGAGCCTGATCTTTATACCCTTGCTGATGGAGAACCTATTTAATGCTACTAAAAAAGATGAATAATTATATGATAAACCTTCAATGGTTTGAAGAAGATCAACTTTTTCTGGTTACGATTCCTGAATTTAGCGATCGCGTTATCATGCCTTGTACTCACGGTAAAACTCGCGCAGAAGCCATTCATAATGCAGAAGAAGTCATCGAAATGTATTTAGAAGCTTGGCAATTAGAAGGAGAAACGATTCCTCAACCTAAAACATTATTAATAGCTTAACATTTGATATATTTTCAACAGTAGAGAACTATTTATGGAAACTATTACAATTCCCGTTGATTCTGAAATCAAAACAGCATTTGAGCAAGCCACTCCTGAAACCTTGCAAAAATTAACCACGCTCCTGAACTTATTATTCAAAGATAAACAAAAAGAGCAAACACTTACAGAACTCATGGCAGAAATTTCAGATAAAGCCCAAGCGCGAGGCTTCACCCCAGAAATTTTAGAATTTATACTAACCGATTAAATCATCTAACAAAATGAATACACAAATTACAGCCCCAACCGCAGATCAAGAACTCTTAAAAGATTTAAGCATTGATGAATTAGACGCATTAGCAGAAAGTATCCTGATTCCTAAAGCCCAAAGTCAACTTCAGGAATTACTCTCAAAAAATGCCGAAGCCACTTTATCAACGGAAGAAACCCATCTTCTTGATCATCTTTTAGCTCAAATTGATTATCTAAATATTCTAAAAACTAGAGCGAAATACACATTAAAATATCTTCACCAAAATTAAATGAGTGCCTATATATCAGTTGAATTACAGCGATTAATTCGAGAACATTCTAAAGATTGCTGTGCTTATTGTCAGACTTCTGAACATTTAACCGTCACTAATTTTGAATTTGAACATATTCAACCTCGTTCAGCAGGAGGAGAAACCAATTTTGAAAATCTTTGTCTATCCTGTCCATCTTGTAACCGTTATAAATCATCTCGACAAACTGCCATTGATCCCCTAACACGAGAACAAGTTGTTTTATTTAATCCTCAAAAACAGCTTTGGAACGATCATTTTAAATGGAATCAAAATCAAACCGAAATTATGGGAATAACTGCCGAAGGACGCGCTACAATCGAAGCCCTAAGAATGAACCGTCCTCAACTTATTCGAGTTCGTGCCATGTGGGTAAAAATGGGAGAACATCCACCAGAAATAGATTGGAAACTTCAATGGTCTGAAGAAGATTAACTGTTTTTGGTTATGATTCCCGAATTTCGCGATCGCGTTTAGCCCGATCTGAATCTGTAGTCGTTTTTCCGCACAAAATCAAAAACTATATGATAAACTATGAAGATACTCAGATTGACAGGCGTTAAAGATGCCCTTTCAACCCAGCTACTTCAAAGCAGAATTTTTTAAAGTCCTCTCCAACCCCGTTCGTATCCAGATATTGGATGCTCTGCGATCGGGTGAACGGAGCGTGAATGATATTGTCCATTGGTTAGAAGTGGAACCCTCCTCGATCTCGCAACAATTAGCCATTCTGCGCCGCCACAACCTAGTAACCACTAGGCGACAGGGCAACTATATTTTTTACTCTATTCGAGACATTGCTATTTTTGACGTTCTCGACACCGCTTTAGTCGTATTCAATAACCATTTAGTAGAAATAAAAGATACCCTGGAGAACTTAGAAGGAAATAATTTTAAATAAAAAAATAATTTTTTAAGATAACTAAGGTAATTATTCATGACAGTAATAACCGTTGAAAATAGCAAGAATCCTAATAAATTTATTCAATTTTTTCTTAATTATCGGGGGGATCTACTAGGAGGCGTTACGGCAGCCATTGTCGCCCTACCTCTCGCCCTTGCCTTTGCGGTAGCTAGTGGCGTGGAACCGAAAGCAGGACTTTATACTGCTATTGTGGCGGGAATTGTGGCGGCAGTTTGTGGCGGATCTAAAGTACAAATCACAGGGCCAACGGGGGCGATGGCGGTAATTCTCGTCGGTATTGTCGGTAAATATGGCATTGAAAAAGTCTGGATTGCAGGCGCGATCGCAGGAATGATTCAAGTGGCATTGGGTTTGGCAAAATTAGGACAACTGGTTAAATTTATTCCCTATCCCGTGACGGCGGGCTTTACTAATGGCATTGCCGTAATCATTTTTTGCGGTCAACTGAATATTTTTTTCGGTCTCAAATTACCGCGCAGTGATCACTTTTTATCGGGTTTGTGGTCAACCTTCGAGAATTTAAACTTGATTAACTGGGAATCGGTCGCGATCGCCTCAACGGTTATCGTGACAAAACTTTTTTGGGCAAGAATAACTAGTCTTATTCCAGGCTCTTTAGTCGGATTGATTTTAGCAACGGCTTTAACCAGCTATTTTCACCTAAATATCTCGACTATTGGAGAAATTCCCCGCTCCTTACCCATTCCTCACGGTATTTCAGGCTGGCAAGATTGGGGATTACTCAGGGAATTGATCAATCCCGCCTTAGCCCTCGCCGCCCTGGGAAGCATTGAATCCTTACTCTCAGCCGTTGTTGCCGATGGGATGACCGTCAGCGAGAAACATAACAGCGATCGCGAATTAATCGGTCAGGGCATTGCCAACATGATCGTTCCCTTTTTCGGTGGCATTCCTGCGACGGGAGCGATCGCTCGAACGGCAGTAAATGTGCGATCTGGCGGTAAAACTCGGCTTTCGGGCGTAATTCATGGGGTGACGATTGCCCTGATTATGTTGACCCTCGCTCCCCTGGCCAGTCAAATTCCCCTCGCGGCTCTGGCGGGCATTCTCATGGTGACGAGTGCGCGCATGATTGAATGGGAAGCCGTTAAGTTATTCATCAAAGCTGATCATGCCGATTTGGGTGTAATGCTCTTAACTTGGTTTATTACCATCGGTTTTGATTTGATTTTAGCTATAGAAGTCGGTTTAATTGCGGCAGGAGCTTTATTTATCAAACGGATGAGTGAACTAGACTTAGCCAAGATTCCCGAAGCCGAAGTCTTTCCCCCAGGTTTACCCCTCGAACTCAGTCGTGCGATCGCGGTTTATCGGGTAGATGGCCCCCTGTTTTTCGGTGCGGCGGAACGGTTTGTCACCTTTCTACGAGAAGAACCCAAGGTTAAATATCTCATTTTGCGGATGCGTTTTGTTCCCAATATGGATACAACGGGTTTAGTCGCTCTCGAAGATATTTACCAAGACCTCAACCGTCGCGGCTGTCGCTTACTGCTCAGTGGTTTGCAAGCTGAAGTTCAACAAAAGTTAGAACGGAGTGGTTTGCTAGACAAAATTGGTTTAAATAACTGCTTTGATAGTACGGATGTGGCCATTGATTTCTTAAAACAAACCATTAAACCGCAAGCCATCCCCATTGCTGTTTAGAAATGATTGCAAAATCCTTATTTTTGCCAAACATTTTTTAAATTTTCTCTTATCTTTTTTATACTAATTCTATGGACATCAAATTTTTTAACGTCGAACACGGCTTTTGTGCCACCATTGTCATGGATGATAATCACACGATTTTAGTGGACTGTGGTTATAATTATCACAAAGGTTTTAGCCCAGGAATGTATCTGGTTAAAAGTCATCATACTCAGGTCGATTGCTTAATTTTACCTTCCTATAGTGAACATCATTTAGAAGGATTTCCCGAATTATTAACCCAATTTGTAGATAACTTTTTCACCCCTAAAATTTTAGTCGCCAATCCTTCGATTACTTCAGAAAAAATCGTTAGCACTGCCCTCACTAATTTAGGGATT
>JBEIFD010000304.1:0-5291 GCA_040382535.1 Merismopediaceae cyanobacterium | reverse complement strand
TTGTGGGACGTGGTTACGGGAAAAGAACTCAAAACCCTCAAGGGGCATGAAGATATGGTCTTGAGTGTAAGTTTTTCCCCCGATGGCAAAACCTTAGCTTCCGCGAGTGAGGACAAAACAGTACGGATTTGGGAGGTAACAGCCCTCTGGGATAACGGCAAGGAACCCTCCATTAGCCAACCTTTACGGGGTCACGAGGATCAAGTTTGGGCAGTGGCCTTCAGTCCTGATGGCAATCAGATAGTCAGTGGAGGGATAGAGGGAACGCTACGACTCTGGGATGGGAATACGGGAAAAGCGATTGGGAAACCCCTTCAGGGTCATACAGCACTAGTTCGGGCATTAGCTTACAGTCCTGATGGGAAGTACATCGTTAGTGGTAGTTTCGACAAAACCCTAAGGCTTTGGGATGCAAAAACGGGAAAAGCGATCAGAACATTGAAAGGTCATACAGATTCGGTTAGTTCAGTGGTGTTTAGTCCCGATGGTAAACGTATTGTCAGTGGTAGTTGGGACAAAACTCTACGAATTTGGAATGCAGGGACAGGAAAGGTGATTGCAACTTTTCCAGGTCATACAAATTGGGTTTACTCGGTAGCCTTTAGTCCCGATGGCAAACGTATCGTTAGCAGTAGTGCAGACAAAACTCTACGAATTTGGGATGCAGAGACAGGACAAGCGATCAGCAAACCTTTTCAAGGTCATACAAATTCGGTTTACTCAGTAGCCTTTAGTCCCGATGGCAAACGTATCGTTAGTGGTAGCAAAGACAACACCCTACGGCTGTGGGATGAAGAGACTGGCAAGATGATTGCAACTTTTCTAGGTCATACAAATTGGGTTTACTCAGTAGCCTTTAGTCCCGATGGCAAACGTATCGTCAGTGGTAGCAGAGACAACACCCTACGAATTTGGGATGCAGAGACGGGAAAAGCCATTGCTAAACCGCTCAAAGGTGATACAGGAGAAGTGGCTTCAGTAGCCTTTAGTCCCGATGGCAAACGTATCGTCAGTAGTAGCAGAGACAGCACCCTACGAATTTGGCATATCTCCTGGGAATACTTGCTCCCCATCCTTTGCAACCAATTAAAAGATAATCCCAGCCTCAAGCAACCCAGCACCGATGTCGCCTGGGAAGCCAAGGAAACCTGTGAACATTTTGTTTGGGATAAATCCGCCGAATCCACAGCCAAACCAAGCCCCACTATTCAGCCTAGCCCATCCCCCGTTAACTCTTTATCCCCTAAACCATAGTTTAGTGAAGCCAAAACCCTTTTAAAAACAAATGGCCTTTATCAAGGCAAGACTGTTAGTGGTTCGAGATAAACTTGGCACGGTCATAGATTGAGATTTTGTTAATCTTTTTGCAAATCATTTAATAATACTGTCCAGTCTTTCTGGTTACTGTTTCCTTCGTTTTCCTTGACTTCAAAGGTTTTATTACAAGCTTCTGGAGAATCCATAATCGTTAGGCACAATTCGGCGATCGCGTTGCGAGTAACTTGACCGCGAATATTATCGCCTTGCTCAAAAATCAGGGAGTTAATCTCTGGCTTTTCCGTTAAGGCACAGGGACGAATGATGGTATAAAGCAAACCACTTTGACGAATCGCGTCTTCTCCGCGCAATTTCCAAGTCAAAATGCCGCCCAACTGCTCATTCATTCTGACGGCTGGCGGTTCTTCTTCTAAAATCAAGCCTGGACGACCTGGGCGCGTCACTCCCGCCGAACTGATATGGATAAATTGGGGCGTTTTCGGATTGCCGTAGGCTTTAATCGATTCAATTTCTAAAGCAAATAATCCAGGAGAGAAAGTTGGATTTAATTCTCCATCGTATTCAAATTTACTGTGCATTAATTGCAATGAATAAACTTGATTGGGATTAAATTTCCCTTTTTCTGGCACACTTTTTGCGCGAAAAACAGGAATTAATTGATCAAAGGGAACTCGAATGCTTTGGAGCCGATTATTAAAAGTATCAAAGGAATAGCAATAACCCACTCCATCCCATTTATCTTCACCCCGCATAATTAATTTATAGCGTTTGCCATCTCCTTGAATTCTCAGTTCAATCCCTTCATAGTCAGACAAATCTAATGCCTGGGAAAAATTACGGGTACGAACAGAGGCAAAACCCCCATTATTGGCAACGGAAACATTTCCTGAAAAAACGGCCCGACCTTGAGTTAATTGGATCTGACTGGCACTGACACCACCCATTACTACATCATCAACGGCTCCCCAGGTGGCTTTTAAATCTTCAGTCTGTTGGGTAAAGTCAAAGATCATTTTTTCGGTCGGTTTAATATATTTCTTGACGATCGCAATTAAATTTTTAATGCCTTCATATTCCACGAATTCGGGAAAATCAACCACTTCTGGCAGATAAAATTTAATTCCTTGATAATATTTTTCTCTGGTGGGAGTATCTCCTTCAACGGGTTGGACTTTTGTGCCTGAACAACAAATTACGGTGGTTACGTTCTCCATTAATTTGGGCGTTAGAGTTTCGGGAATGGTCAGATCGCCTTCAAAGATTTCTACTTTTTCACTGAATAATTCTTTCGCTCTTTCTGGGTTTCTGGCTAATACTCGAACGGGGTAATTTTTCGCTAATAAATTATTAACAACTCGTTTACCGACTCCTCCTGTTGCACCGACGACTAGAATCATATCCATAGTTTTTTGGGGTTCTGATAAATGGGTTTGGGGTTTCGGTTTCCCTGAAAAAATCCGTTGCAAGCAGCTTAAAAAGGGAATGACTTCAAAATAGGTCAGGGTCTCAAAAAATCTGCCCCGATCCCAGGGTTGTCGCGATCGCTCTACCATTTTATTTTTTTAATGCGTTAATCTAAACTTGTAGTCCAGTCTAACGAATGCTTCTAGGAAAAGACAAGGGCTGCGATCGCATCTTTAAATTTGAAATTTGTGAAAAATGGATTAGGATCGGGAAGATTAGCATCCTTAACCTCCTTTGACAATATCAGGATTAAAACGCGATCGCGCAAAAACGATCATTATTCAGTTATCTTAAGAGAAGAGAATATCGAATGGAAAATTACCGATGAATAGTCTTCTCTCTGAACAAATTATGCCATTGACGGTTGCTGAACGCTTGCAACTGATAGAAGAAATTTGGAATAGTATTAGTAATGATGAGAGTGAAATTGCTCTGACCTCTGCACAACAAGAAGAAATAGAGAGACGGTTAGAATCCTATACCGATATCAAGAATCAAGGTAAATCTTGGCAAGAAATCAAACAAAAATTTGTCTAAGATTATGTATAGTGTAAAAATTTCTGAGGAAGCTGAACTAGATTTAGAAGAAGCTTATTTCTGGTATGAAGAACAGGTTAAACAACTAGGTTCTGAATTTATTCGGGTAGTCGATAAAAGTTTAGCAAGCATTCAAAAAAATCCTTTAGCTTGTCCTTTTATTTATCGAAATATCCATCGAAAATTATTGCCACGTTTTCCCTATATGTTATTGTATTTTATTGATGATAATGTCATTTTTGTTTTTGCCTGTTTTCACGTCAAGCGTGATCCAAAACAATGGAAACGTCGGCTTTAATCATACTAATTTAAATGATATTAAGTGCAATATCTTCTGATTAATAATCTCTAAGATGAGCCACTGTGAAATAAAAGTTACTGCCCTTTCCGACGGTACTTTCTACCCAAATTTTACCCCCGTGTTGTTCGACAATCTCCTTGCTAATCGCTAATCCTAGACCTGCTCCTTCTTTGTCGCGGACATCAGAGGAATCTATTTGTTTAAATCGCTCGAAAATAATTTCTAATTTGTGGGAGGGAATGCCTCGACCCCGATCGCGAACGGTAAATAATAAATAGGACGTTTGTTGTTCAACGGATACATCAATCGTGGAAGAGGGGGGTGAAAACTTAATAGCATTACCGAGGAGATTAATGAGGACTTGTACCAGTCGATCGCTATCAGCATGGAGGGCATAGGCATCAGGGGAAACATTGATTTTAATATCCGCTTGTTTTGCTAATTCTTGAACTTGGGCGATCGCATCGGTCATAATTTTTTGAGTATGGCAATCACTTTTTTTTATTTGAAATGTTCCTGATTGTAAGCGTTCTGCATCAAAAATATCATTCACCAGACGAACAAGACGATCTACTCCATCATTCGCGATTGAAATGGCCATTTCTCCATCTTGGGAAGCAGGATCAATAATTTTTTCAGAAAGTAAACTTAATGAAGCCTGTATTGCGGTTAGTGGGGTTTTTAATTCATGGCTGACAATGGATAAAAATTCAGATTTAATTTGCTCTAAACGATGCTTCTCTGTAATATCTTCACCGATAGAAATTACTCCCATAGATTGACCCTGTTTATCTTTGAGAACGGAATTGTGCCAAGAAATGATTCTCTCTTCGCCCGATTTAGTTAAAATAGAGTTTACATGGTATTCATTGTTGATTTCTTCCAGAATTTCTTGAAAAATAGTTTCTAAGGATAATTTGTGTTCAGAAGACACAAAATGGGTTATCCAATGTTTCCCTATAACTTCTTCTGGGGAAAATCCAGAGATTTTGAGGAAAAAAGGATTAATATATTGCACATTGCTGTCTAGATCCAGTTGAATCACAATCATTTGAATTTTGTCGAGAGCTGAACGCCAACGACGATTAAATTCTTTTCCTTCGGCTTCAGCCTGTTTGCGATCGCTAATATCAAAACAAGAGCCAATGATTTCCAGGGGATTTCCCTGTTCATCCCGTAGTAAACGCAGTTGATCCCTTAGCCAAAGGTAATAACCTTTTTTATGCAAAATGCGATATTCGTAGGTATGAGTGCCAATCTCAAAAAATACCGATAAATCAGAAAATACGCGGGGGACATCTTCGGGATGAAGATGATTAGCCCAGAAGTTATCTTGAGCCATGAAGTCTTCGGCCTTATAGCCCAAAATAGTTTCAATGTTTGTACTCATAAAAGTTACTTCATAGGGTTCATAGGGCTTACAGCTATAAATGATGGCAGAGCTTGAAGCCAGGATAAATTGCAAGCGTTCTTTGAGTCTGAGATTTTCTTGTTCGACTTGTTTGCGATCGCTGATATCTCGAATAATTAGCAAAACCTCTTGCTCATTCAGAGCAGCAATGCGGACTTCTTGGGAGCATTCCAGTTTGGAACTAAGCATAAATACTCAAGCAAGATGAATTGTTAAGATAAGCACAACGAAGTCGGAGAATCTGAGAGACATTTTCCCGTTTCCAGAGCGCACCACTAATCTTGACCCTAGCACCAATCT
>JBEIFD010000303.1:0-5337 GCA_040382535.1 Merismopediaceae cyanobacterium | reverse complement strand
GGACATCGACCTATTATTGTGGTGGAACAGGTTTCTGAGGTAACGATCGCCATTGAAATTAGTCGTAATTTAGGCATTAAACCCATTTTAGGGGTGAGGGCAAAACTCAGTACCCAGGGCATGGGACGCTGGGGAACCTCAACGGGCGATCGCGCTAAATTTGGATTAACCATTCCTGAAATGTTATCGGTTGTCAATCAATTAAAAGCGGCAGATATGCTCGATTGTTTGCAACTTTTACACTTTCATATTGGTTCCCAAATTTCAGCCATTTCTGTGTTAAAAGAAGCTATGACAGAAGCGAGCCAAATCTATGTGCAACTCGCGAAATTAGGGGCTAATATGCAATATATTGACGTGGGTGGCGGTTTAGGAGTCGATTATGATGGTTCTAAAACTAACTTTTATGCCTCAAAAAATTACAATATTCAAAAATACGTCAACGATATTATTTCCGCCGTCCAGGAAGCCTGTGAGGCCGCAACGATTTCCTGTCCAATTTTGATGAGTGAAAGTGGACGGGCGATCGCTTCCCATCAGTCAGTTTTAATTTTTGATGTCTTGGCGATTAACGATGTTCCTAATGAATTACCCGAAGTCGTCAAAGAAAAAGAGCATTTAATTATTCGGAATCTTTGGGAAACTTTAGAGACAATTACCAACGAAAATTATCAGGAAGCCTACCATGACGTAGTGCAGTTTAAAGAAGAAGCGATTAGTTTGTTTAACTTTGGGTATCTCAGTCTAAAGGAACGGGCTAAAGCTGAACAATTGTATTGGGTTTGTTGTCGAAAAATTCTCCAGATTTGTCGTCAGCAAGAATATGTTCCCGATGATTTAGAAGATCTGGAAAAAATCATGGCTTCTATTTATTATATTAATCTCTCGGTTTTTCAGTCTGCTCCTGATACCTGGGCGATCGATCAATTATTTCCGATTATGCCGATTCACCGATTGGATGAAGAGCCGACAAATCGCGGAACATTAGCAGATATTACCTGTGATAGTGACGGAAAAATAGACCAGTTTATTGATTTACGAGATGTGAAATCGGTCTTAGAATTACATCCCTTTATTGAAGATAAAAATTCTTCAGAACATCCCGAAACTTCTTTACCGACTCATCAACCCTATTATTTAGCAATGTTTTTAGTCGGAGCCTATCAAGAAGTCATGGGGAATTTCCATAATCTTTTTGGGGATATTAATGTTGTTCATATTCAAATGAATCCTAAAGGTTATCACATCGAACATTTGGAACGGGGTGATAAAATTTCTGATGTCCTCAGTTATGTACAGTACGATGCCGAGGATTTATTAGAAAATATGCGTCGTTACACGGAACAAGCCCTGGAAGATAATCGCATGAGTCTGGAGCAATCTCAATTGTTATTAGAGAATTACGAACGGAGTTTACGCCATTATACTTATCTGGCTAATTAATATTAAAGGGCGATCGCGTTTTTATATGGAAACGGTAAAAGGCGATCGTCATTATATTTCTTATACGTTAAAATAGAGGCAAAATGTGGAATATTATTTTTCTGAACACGCTCAACAAGAAATAAAACGTCGTTACATCCCTTTAGAATACGTTGAAACGACCTTAAAAAATCCCCAACAAATTACCGAGGAGAGAGAACAAAGACAGTGCTATCAATCACTTATTACAATTTATGATAAGCAGTTTTTACTTCGTATTATTGTCAATCGAGACAATCCTAAAAAAGTAATTACACTTTATCTAACGACGAAAATTAAAAAATATTGGAGATAACTATGAACATTAATTATGATCAAGATGTTGATATTCTTAGAATCTTACTCACTGACGCGGCGATTGAAGAAAGTGATGAAGTAGAAGCAGGTGTTATTTTTGATTATGATAATCAGGGTAATGTTGTTGGTATTGAAATTTTGGATGCCTCTAAACGCAATACTCAAACTCGTCAATTAGAATACTCTGCTTAATGGGGGTTTTATTCTTCAACCTACGTTATAAGCAGAAGCGATCGCGTTTTTATATTAAGACGGTAAAAGGAGATCGCTTTTCGGTTTTATGGAAATACGTTACAATTTTGAGTGATAACTTCGTTAACCCCTATTCATTATGGCAACCCCAACGATTATCGAAATGGATCTACGTGAAGTTCTAGCTGAGATGAACAAGAAGCTAGATCGTATTGATAATAATGTTAATGAACTAAAAGTCGAGTTGGCCGATGTCAAAGGAGATATTAAAGCCTTAGACGGGAAAGTTTCTAGCTTAGATAAGCGTTTAGAAAAAGTAGAAGGCAGTCAAAATCGGCAAATTTGGGCTTTAATCGGTATTCTGTTTGTGGCAACTTCAGGGGTTGTTATTCGTTTTGTATTGATGGGTTTACCAACAACTTAACCGCGATCGCGTTTACCAAATGGGAATTGGAGGTTTGCCAATGAAATCTAATTTTCAAACAATGACTCTGCGAGAGTTGAAAAAGTATGTTTTAGAGCATCGTAACGATCAAATTGCGTTTCAAGCTTTGATGGATCGAGTTGGTTCTCAGGAACAAGCTCAAGTTTATGAAGAAATAGACGTTCAAAAGTTTGCTACATTAGTTGATCAACATCTTCATAAAAAATAACTAATTATCTGGGACTTTAAATGACAATATTGCCTGATCAGCACTACATCAACGAAATCAGAAAACGTCTATGGAGCGGAGGAGTGCATGGGCAAGCCTCTGTGATGGTAGGGGCAGGTTTTAGCCGTAATGCCCAGAAAATTACTCCTGATGGCCCTAAGTTTCCATTGTGGCCAGAATTAGGAGCAGAAATGTATAAAATTTTATATCCAGGAAAAGAAATAAGCAGTTCTATTGATCCATTAAGCTTAGCGACCGAATATGAAGCTAGTTTCGGAAGAGAAGCTTTAAATCAATTTTTAACTCAGATTATTCCTGATGCACAGCACTCTCCAGATAGATTGCATGAATTATTGATGTCATTGCCCTGGTCTGATATTTATACAACTAATTACGATACTCTTTTAGAGCGAACTAGACAAAAAATTCATGATAAAAAATATGATGTAATTTACAGTTCTGCTGATATTCCTGGCAAAGAAAAACCCAGAATTGTCAAGCTACATGGTAGTTTTCCTTCCCATCGTCCTTTTATTTTTACGGAAGAAGATTATCGAACCTATCCTCAAAAGTTTGCGCCATTTGTAAATATAGTTCAGCAATCTATTATGGAGAATATTTTCTGTTTGATAGGTTTCTCTGGAACTGATCCCAATTTTTTAAATTGGATCGGCTGGGTTAGGGATAATTTAGGGGAATCTATGCCTGCTATCTATCTATGTGGCTTATTGGATTTATCAGATTCTCAAAAGCATACTTTACGACAAAAAAAGATTATTGCTGTTGATATTTCCCCGTCATTTCCTAAAGAAAAGTGGATTGACGGAGCAGAGCGTCATGCAAAAGGCTTAGAGTGGTTTTTGTTAAATCTAATGTATGGAGAGCCAGTAGATATTTCACAGTGGGGTAGAAGAGATGCAACAATGCCAAAACCGAAAAGTATAAAATGGGAACGGAAACGTAGTCGAAATCTTCCTGCAATTCCCGATGCTCCAATACCAAGTAATTATAATAACAGACCTTCCCCAGATCATTTTTATAATCTAACAACTAAACAAAAACTTGAAGAGTTAGAAAAAATTTATATTTTTTGGAAAGAAGAGCGACACAATTATCCTGGCTGGGTAATTTGTCCAGAGGTAAATAGAAATAGTTTATGGCGACAAACAGAAAATTGGATGCGCGAAGTTTTCGTACTGGTTAAAGATATTGAATATGATGATCAGGCTTTGGTTATCCTTTATGAATTAAACTGGCGTTTAGAAAAATGCTTATTTTCTTTATTATTTGAAGAATGGATAAAAACTATTGAGAATGTTGTTAAAAAGTTCCATTCTTATTTTTTTTCTAATGATGTCAATATCGATCAATCTGCAAATACAATCAAATTGACACCAGAGCAGAAGGACAATAAAGCTATTCCAGATAGTTGCAAATTTGAAAAAGTCGAGCTTCGAGATGCTTGGCTAAATTTAGCCTCTGCTTTGATGAGGAATGCTAGAGAACATCATAAAGAGGAGGAGTTTGAATATTGGAAAAATACATTAAAAGAAATAGTTATTTATAATAATGAACTGAGAGAAAAATGGAATTATGAGCAGTGCTTATTTCATTTGTCTCGTTTTGAATTTGACGAGATTAAGCAACGCTTATTTCATTTGTCTCGTTTTGAATTTGACGAGATTAAGCAAATTTTGAATAGCTGGAAACCTTCTACCATTTTTCCTTTTTGGGTTGTTAAACGCGCCAGTATTTTAGCAGAGATAGGAAATGTAGAAGATGCTTTGCAAGAGACAGAAAGAGCATTAATTGATATTCGTACAAGAAGAGCCTCTGTTAATGAGATTAACTATTCTTTGCTTTCTCAAGAGAGCTACGCAATGGTTGCCTGTGAACATTATGAAGGAATTCAAGATTTTCACTCTAATTGGATGCAAGATACCGAGGAAATTATCCAAAAATACCGCTCAAGATATAAAGAATTAGCTTTTTATTTTTGCGATCCTAAACAAGAATTTGAGAAATTAAGTCTATATCTTGAAAAGCCTTTAACAAAATTACAACCAGCCGAGAAAACGGAAAGAGGTTTTTATCCAGGGACGATTAATCGAACAGTTGATACTGGAAATACAAACAATATAATAGAAGAGTTGCTTCCTGCATTTCAATTTCTTAGATTATATGAAGAAGCTGGCTTACCCATTCGTGTTGGGTACTCAACTTATTACGCTGAATCAATTATTCAAGCATCAAAAAACATTGCTTTTTTTGTACCCTTTTATGCCATTGGAATGATGTTTCGCACTGGACAAAATGAAAGCATTTCTGAGTGGCTAAATCTCATTCGTATTAACGCAATGCCAGAAGATTATGTAGACTATCTAACAAAAATATTAACTCGATTCATCAAAAAGGTTTATCCACAAATAATTTTTATCTCGTCATATACTTATGAAAATCAAAACCTAATGTTAAGTGCATCACTAGCATTATTGATTTTAACCAGGCTATTCATCCAAGTTCAGATAGAAGTTCAGATAGAAGAACTTGTCAAGATTACTGTTACTTGTTACAGGGCGAACGCATCTTATGCGAGCAAAACCTTAAGGAGATAGTCCTCGTCCCAACCAGCGCGTAGCCGTTTATTCTTAATACCGAGTTTAAGAGTATTTTCTCTTGTGAGCAAATTAAGAGCGATATGACGTAAAATAGC
>JBEIFD010000302.1:0-5337 GCA_040382535.1 Merismopediaceae cyanobacterium | reverse complement strand
GTTTTCAATCTATTTACTCTGTTTATCTGGATGGTATTCACCAAATTTCTAACTTAACCCCTGAACATCACCATATTCTGTCTTTCCTCGGTTCCTCTTGCCAAAAATATTATTTACTTTGCTGACCAACCTGCGGAATGTAGGTTAAAACGGCTCAGTATTACGAGATGATTTTACTGAAAGTAGTGATATAGATATTTTGGTAGAATTTTTTATTGGAAAAACACCTGGTTTAAGCATTGTGACAATGGAAACTGAATTAAGTCATTTATTAGGAAGAGTAATCGATTTAAGAACACCAGCCGAGTTAAGTCGTTATTTTCGCGATCGCGTTTTGCAGGAGGAAAAAGTGATTTATGAGCAAGATTGACGACCTCACTAGGCTTAAACATATCCGAGATTCTCTGATGACTGATTATGTAAAAAGATCGCCCTCTAACTTTTTCTAAAACGCGATCGCCCTTTAAATTTCTCTATTTCTAAAATGCGATCGCCGTGAAGACTTGATTAATTTCTCTTAGGGAGTCACCATAGAAACAGTTGCCTTAAGAAAAAATTACTCCCCAAGCCAGATGTTAGAACATGATGTCGTCATTGTCGGTGGTGGATTAGCGGGTTGCCGTGCCGCCCTAGAAATTAAACGCCTAAACCCCGAAACCAGTGTTGCCGTAATTGCCAAAACCCATCCGATTCGATCGCATTCCGTTGCCGCCCAGGGAGGTATCGCCGCCGCCCTCAAGAATGTCGATCCTGAAGACAGTTGGGAAGCCCACGCCTTTGACACGGTCAAGGGTTCAGACTATCTCGCTGATCAGGATGCGGTGGAAATTCTCACCAAAGAAGCGGCTGATGTCATCATCGATTTGGAACACCTGGGCGTTTTATTTTCCCGTCTAGAGGATGGCAGAATTGCTCAACGGGCCTTTGGGGGGCATTCCCACAATCGCACCTGTTATGCTGCCGATAAAACGGGTCACGCGATTCTTCATGAATTAGTCAATAATCTGCGCCGCAATGGGGTAATTATCTATGACGAATGGTATGTGATGCGCCTCGTCCTAGAAGACGGTGAAGCCAAGGGACTGGTGATGTATCGCATTGAAGATGGAGGCTTAGAAATTGTCCGAGCCAAGGCCGTAATGTTTGCTACAGGAGGCTACGGTCGGGTTTATAACACCACTTCTAATGATTATGCTTGCACAGGGGATGGGTTAGCGATGGCCGCGATCGCGGGAATTCCCTTAGAAGATATGGAATTTGTGCAATTTCATCCCACTGGCTTGTATCCCGTCGGTGTCTTAATCTCAGAAGCTGTCCGAGGAGAAGGAGCTTATTTGATCAACAGTGACGGCAAACGCTTTATGGAAGACTATGCCCCCAGTCGGATGGAATTAGCTCCCCGTGATATTACTTCCCGTGCTATTACGAGGGAAATTCGGGCAGGTCGGGGCGTTAACCTTGATGGCAGTGCGGGCGGGCCGTTTATCTATCTTGATCTGCGTCACCTGGGTCGGGAAAAGATTATGAGCCGTATTCCCTTTTGTTGGGAAGAAGCCCACCGTTTACTGGGAATAGATGCGGTAGATGAACCCATGCCCGTGCGTCCGACGATTCACTACTGTATGGGTGGTATTCCTGTGAATACGGATGGCCGAGTCCGAGCCAGTGCAGAGAGTTTAACGGAAGGCTTTTTCTCGGCGGGGGAATGTTCCTGTGTTTCGGTGCATGGCGGTAATCGTCTGGGTAGTAATTCCCTGTTGGAATGTGTGGTCTATGGTCGTCGGACGGGACGCGCGATCGCGGAATACGTCAAAAATCGTAAACTTCCGAGCTTTGATGCCCAATCCTATCTAACGGAAGCCCAGGAACAGATGCAACAGTTACTCAATCAAGCGGGAACTCTACGCATTAATGAGGTGCGTCAAGAATTCCAGGATTGTATGACGGAGTATTGCGGTGTTTTTCGTTCTCAGGAAGTGATGGAAGCAGGTTTAGTAAAATTACAGGAAATTAAGGCTAAGTACGAGCAAATTTATCTGGATGATAAACACCCTGCCTGGAATACGGAGTTAATTGAAGCTCTGGAGTTACGCAGTATTATGGTGGTCGGAGAGATGATTTTGACTTCGGCTCTCAATCGTCAAGAAAGTCGCGGTTCCCATGCACGGGAAGATTTCCGCGATCGCGATGATGAACGCTTTTTACAACATACTTTGGCCTACTATTCTCCCGCAGGTATTGAGTTAAATTATATGCCTGTTGTGATTAACCGTTTTGAACCGAAGGAACGTAAATATTAATTTTGGGGCGTTTTGGAGGGAAGGGTTTTGAACGCGATTTTGGTTGCCTAATTCCCTCTGATCTGATATGATTTTAAAAACTGAATACTATAAGAATTCAAAACAAAAAAATTCTTCTTAAATTTAGTTAGCATCTTACAGAGAATAATAGCTAAAACTAAAGATAATTTTATTGAAGGAAAAATTCGATATGTTACAAGCAGATTTGAACTCACAGCAAAAACTTATTCAAAAAATTAAACAATGGAAAGAAGGCTTGGCAGACTTAAGCTTAAGAAATCCTTTGCTTAACTTTAAGCCCAATAATAATCGAGCATTAGAAATTATTGCCCCACAATCCTTTATTCTTTTTAAAGATCTCGTAAATGATAAAAAGATTTTACGCTTTCAAAGAGAGGGGAAATATAAAATAGATGAATCAGAAAAACTTGTTGAGTTAAGAACTCGTGAAACTCAAGATGAGGCATTGAAAAAATTAAAAAAATTACGGAGTGAAGCACTATTATCTTTAGAAGAAAAAGGAGTAAATACTTTATTTTTAGCCTTTGGAACTTTAACTTGGTATGATATTGATAGAACGAATGAAGCATTACTATCACCCTTGATTTTAGTTCCCGTAGAATTGAAAAAAGAATCAAAAAAAGATGTCTATGAAATTATAATTTTGGAAGAAGAAATTGCTTTTAATCCAGCATTATTATTAAGTTTAAAGCAAAAATTTGGAATTGATTTTCCAGAAAAAGAAACAATACAAGACAAGAATTATAATGAATTAATAGCCCAGGCTCGTCAATTAGTAGAAACACAGGCGACATGGAGCATTGAAGATAATGTTTTTCTTTCGTTATTTTCCTATGCTAAAGCAGCAATGGTTCGAGATATCACTGAAAATGAAGATCTAATTTTAAATCATCCAATTTTACAAGCGATTAGTGGTGATCTTCAGGCTTATCAAGCCAACTTTAAAGAACTGTTAGAAGCTTCAAAGTTAGATTCCATTAAGCCCGAACTAATGTTTCAAGTTCTTGACGCTGATTCCAGCCAGCAAGTGGTAATTGAAGCGGCAAAAAAGGGATCTAGTTTTGTGGTTCAAGGGCCACCAGGGACAGGAAAAAGTCAAACGATTGTTAATATGATTACTGAACTGATTGGAGAAGGAAAGTCAGTTTTATTAGTTGCTGAAAAAGAAACAGCACTACAAGTTGTTTATGATCGAATAAGTGAGTGTGGATTAGGTGATCTTTGCTTAAGTATTAATCATAGAAGTACAGCAGAAAAACGAAAATTTATAGCTAATTTAACTACATCAATTAATTCTATTGAGCAAATTAATCTAGTTAATAATGAGGAAAAACATGATAATTTTTTTAGTGAGTTAAAATCAAATCGTGAATCTATCAACTCATATATTACAGCTTTACATACAAAGGTAGAACCTCTAAATATGTCACCATTTGAGCTTTATGGTGAACTTTTAAAAATGCAAAGTGAAAAAGTACCAAATGTAGATGTTATACTTCCCAACTTTAACCAATGGACTCAACGTTATCTCAATCAAGCGAAAGAATTACTTAATCAAGTTGCTCAATTTTTACCCTTTTTTTATGGAGAAAAAGAAGTTGTTTGGGCTAAAAGCTCTTTAACTTACTACTCTTTTGACCTTGAGCAAGAATTGAAGCAGAAAATCAGAGAATTTCAGGACTCAATTGATAAAAGCCAAGCTATTAGCCAATATCTTCAAGCAAATTTTGAATTTTTACCATTATCAACTTTACGATCCTTACAAAAGTGTTATGAAGCATTATCCCATGTATTAAAAGCTCCAACAGAGTTACCAGAAAACTGGGTTAAAACGGATATTAAAAATGCCGAAGCTGTTTTTGCTCAATTGAAAGCAGATGTCCAGATTATTGAAAGTTTTGAATCACATCTTTTGGAAAAATATTCTTCTGAATTATTTTCATTAGATTTATCTCAACTAGCCGAGAGATATCAAAAATATAGTCGCTTTTGGTTTATTCGTATTTTCAATCTCAATTATTGGCGTGATTACCGACGTTTACAGAAATTATTAATTAGTCCACATAAGATTTTTCATCATGAGTTGAAACGTGATTTAGGACAAGCGGCACAAGTTCAATCTATACGCAATCAGTTTAATCAAAGTAGTTATCCACCTTGTCAAGTTTTTGGGAAGCTTTTTAATCCGCAAATTTCGCAAGAATTAGAGTTGAAGCCTCTTGAACAAGCTTTAAGTTGGCTTATTGGTTTACAACGCTATTCATTTCCTAATAAAATTGTTAACCAAATTATTAATTCTTCTACTAATCGACAGTCTTTAGAAAAAGTAATTCATAAACTTAGCTCTAATATTATCAGCATTGCTAAACGTTTAGATTTTTTGCTTTTATATTTTAAGACAAATGATATTATTGGGCGTGATCTTCCTTCTAATAAAATTGACTTACCTACCCTAAAGATTTTTTTAGAAAGAGCTAATTCTGACTTGTCTGATTTCCAAGGATGGTTATTGTATCGAGAAAATAGAACTAAACTTAGTAATATGGGAACTGAGAAATTTTTATCTATTTTACGCCGTGAAAAAATAGACACTAGATATTGGTTTCCAGTCTTAAAAAAATCAATTTATCAAACTTGTCTTGACGCAGTTCTCGCTCAAAAGACTGAACTAAAATTCTTTGATGCTGAAAAACATAAGGAGACGCTCAATGAATTTGCTAGTCTTGATCAAAAACAGTTAGAGGTTTCTAGGGAGAGGTTAAAGCAAATCCATATAACACGTTGGCGAGATTGGAAAAAGATACCGACTTCTCTGTCTGAATTGCAAAATTTGAAGAGGGAATCTATGATGATAAGAAACCATCTTCCCATTCGTAAGCTTCTTAATGATCGAGAAAAAGGGATACCGAATCTGGTTAAAACATTAAAACCTTGTTGGATGATGAGTCCTTTGGCTGTTAGTCAATACATCGATCCAGATGTCATTCATTTTGATGTACTTATTTTTGATGAAGCC
>JBEIFD010000301.1:0-5344 GCA_040382535.1 Merismopediaceae cyanobacterium | reverse complement strand
TGAACCATCAACTGGTGCGCTTTCATAATTACTATGCCAAGGCTCAGCACACCATTCCCACACATTTCCATGTAGATCGCATAATCCAAAATTGTTGGCTACCTTAAACTGACCGACAGGGGTTGTTTCGTTCCGATATTCGCCTTTAGGGCCTTCTCCATAAACATAATTGCCATCATAGTTTGCTAAGTCTGTTGTAATTGTTTCTCCAAAATGAAAGGGCGTTTTAGTTCCTGCTCTACAGGCATATTCCCATTCCGCTTCACTGGGTAATCGATAATTTCTACCTGTTATTTTTGAGAGTCTTTGACAGAACTCTACCGCTTCGTGCCAATTTACCGTTTCTACAGGGCGATCATCCCCTTTGAAGTTAGCGGGATCAGGATCTAACTCTAGGTCAATCTTAGGAAAGCTTGCTACCATTCGCCATTGAGCTTGGGTAATTGGATATTTTCCCATAAAAAAGCTATCTACTTTTACTGAATGTACTGGCCCTTCTCTCTCAATACGCTCCAATTCTTCAGGAGGCGATCCCATCTCAAATTCTCCTGCGGGTATCTGCATCATCTCGATATTAATCTGCTCACTTAACCATTCCCGAAAAAAAGGAACTTCGATAGTGCGGCGATGAATCTGAAGGCGAGGCGTTAGTTCAAGAGGAGAAGCAGACATTTTAGTGAAAATAAAAAAATTAAGGACAAGAGGGCTAAACAGAACCTCGGACAGCGCAGACAACCCGAAAACCGACGAGGCCGCTCTGATCATCAGGGGCAGGGTAGCCGCGATAGGCAGAGCGACAATTTCTCGCATCAGATCGCCAAGAACCACCACGCAGTATTTTTTTACTATCATCTCCTCCTTCTTTCCAGACTGAACCATCGACAGGTGCGCCTTCATAATTATCATGCCAAGGATCTGCACACCATTCCAGTACATTCCCATACAGATCACATAATCCCAAGTTGTTGGCTACCTCAAACTGACCAAGGAGTGTTGTTTCCCCTCGATATTCTCCTTTAGGCCCTTTTCCATAACGTTTCTTGCCATTATAGTTTGCTAACTCGGTTGTGATTGTTTCCCCAAAATGAAAGGGCGTTTTAGTTCCTGCTCTACAGCCATATTCCCATTCTGCTTCACTCGGTAATCGGTAATTTATCCCTGTTTTTTTTGATAATCGCTGACAAAACTCCACTGCTTCGTGCCAATGTATTCGTTCTACAGGCCGATTATCTCCGTTGAAACGGGAAGGATCAGCTTTCAATACTATTTTGACTTGAGGCATTGCGGCAACTGCTCGCCATTGGGCTTGGGTGACAGGATAACGTCCCATAAAAAATTCAGAAATTTCAACTTGATGCTGAGGAGATTCATGATCAAATCGTTGGTGTTCATTTTCAGGAGATCCCATCATAAATTCTCCTGCTGGAATTCTGATCATTTCTAATTCGAGAGCATTACTAATACCTAATGGTTCGATAAAACGTTGAGCTTCCCCAGAGCGATAACTCACTTCCCATTGACCATTACTTTGTGTCAATGTAGCAATTTGAAATGTAAAAGGTTCAAGAAGAGACACATCAAAAGATACATCATCGGTTGTTTCCAGACTTATTGTTGCGACTTCCACTGTCTGCATTTCCATCGGTGGCCATTCATCCTCTTCTTCAAAAATAATAGTCGGGACTTCAAAGCTAAAGTCTTCTAGCGGGGGAATTCCAGAAAACTCTGACTCATCTTGCAACGTCGCTGAATTATTTTTACTTTGTCTTTGCTGCTCAAGTTCATCTGCAAATGCCGCAAAATCCCCCCCTAAATTTCGTAAAACTTCTAGTGTCATCTGAGCAAAGGGTAAAATTTCAGCTTGTTCTGCTTCAGTCCAGTCTTGCCGCTCCATTAACAAAGCATCAAAGCTTTTAATCGATTTTCCTAACTTCTCAGCGATATACTCCGAAATCGTATCTAAAACCGTTTGGGTCTTATCCCAAAGCATCGCAACGTTTAAAAGCTTACGAGCATTACCAACAAAATTATACTGAGCAGTTTCATGTTCTGGAGAAATACGCCGAATCATGCCGCTAAGAAAAACTTCAGCTACATTAACCGACGTAGAGCCTGGTAGTAATTTTTGTCGAATTAGGTGTACGACAGGCAGACTAACGGGTACTGCGGCCATCATTCCTGCCAACTGTTGAGCCAGAGGAGATGCAGTCAACAAGAAACGATCTACTAATTTTTCTGGTTCAATGTCAAGAAGTATAGTCTGAGAATCTCGTTTTTGTGTTACTTGTCGCTCAACAAAGACTAAATCGAACAAAATACCAGGAACGCGAACACTACCAACTCCACTTACCATTCGTGCCCATTGTTTTAATGGTTGTACTTCCATCGTGACTACTGGAAGTAATAGACCCTGCTCCCAATCAATACTTTCTCTCTCCCAAATCGCTAATGAGTCTAAAATAAGCTTGGGATTAGCAAGACCTGCGGTTAATCCTTGAAGCTCAACCTTAGATCCTAAACCTAGTTCACTACTACCCCACAACCGCTCTGGAAGTAACTGTATTAGGGCAGTAGGTTGGTGTCGTGACCAATCCTGTAACCAACGATGAATTCGTGCTTGTCTCCATAGAACTGAGGTACAGTCACTTACTAGTAAAATTAATCCTCGTTTGTCAGCATGGAGCAATTCCCGATGTTTCCGAGTACGAAGATCAGCTTTTTTCTCCTGTCCAGCAGGTAATAACAAAGGATCTCCAATTTCTGAGGATTCTAAATACCAAACTCTGACATTACGAAAGGCTCCCTGACATTTGAGAAGTTGCTGAAATTCATCAACACTATCTTGCCAAATAAACGATGAGTAGGATTTTTCGATAATTAATTCCAAATCTAACCATCGTTCTTGATCAGGCTTTAAAATGGGAACCCATACATCTTGATCAGCAATTTGACTAACTGTTCCCTCTTCATCTAAGACTTGGCGCGTTGGGGATTGTACCTTTCGCATTAATGATCTTAAAGCTCGTCCTAATGCTAAGCCATTTTGTAGAGCGGAGGTAGCTGGGGCCCGAAAAGGTAATCCTTGATTAGAAGCTTTTTTTTTGGATTGAGCTTCTGAATTGTTATCTGATCGATTTAGAGAGTTATCGGGCAAATTAATATCGACTTTAGGAGTAGGATTGACTTCAGGAGATGAAGATGGATTTTGAGTAAGATTTGGGGGAACATCTTTTTTATCTTTATTTATTATTGATGGATCGATACTATCCGAATGATCATCAACTGTTTCAGATAAGGAAGATCCTGAAGATGCGGCAAACCTAGTCATCTGCATCGCCAACCAGATACTATCTGCAACTTCTTCATCTGTAAGTTCCAGTCCTGCTTGCCCTAAGTGTGTGAGCAATTGTTCAATCATTCATCATTCTCCTCTAGGTCGTCATCTTCCGAATCTTCAGGGCCAGAAGAAAGAGAACGGAGAATATGTTTAGCCAATTTTGTCGGATCTGTAGAACTAGCAGTAAACTGTTCTCTTGTTACTAGAAAAATGGCGTTAAGCAACTGATCGGTAGATAGAATACCTGTTTCGCGCTTTTCTAAAAATTGTTTAATTAATGAATCTCGCTCAGTATCAAACTTTTTCTTAGCATCAGTTAACATTTTGTCAAGCTGTTCAATTTCTGATGCTTTTAATTTCGCGCCTTGGTCATTAATTACTTGCCCATCGGCATCTTTTTTCGGAGTAAACTCTTGTTCAAAGTGGGCAGCAACAATTCGCTCTAGATCTGCTTTTTCTGGACGCTTCATGTCAAGCCGCAGACACCGTCGTAAAAAAGGAGGAGGAAAATCTCGCTCACCGTTACTGGTCAAAACGACAAATGGAAAAGCCTGGCAAAGAACTCGTCCTTGCTCTATAGCGTAAGTACCATCTTTATTCCATGTTGGTTCTGTTTCATCAATATAGGCTGTACGGACGGAGATTGGTTCTTTTATTTCTTTGGTAATTCGTACTAATTCGGGAATTTCAAATCGTCCCTCTTCAAAAATCGTCAATAGATCATTAGGCAAATCAATATCACTTTTATCAATTTCATCAATCAGTAGTACACGGGGACGTTTAGAAGGCAATAATGCAGTCCCTAATGGCCCCAGAGAAATATACTTACCAATTCGCTTTTGTTTTTCTTCAGCAGTTAGGTTCTCATTTTCTTTAGCTTCCTGTAACCGTCCGATCGCATCATAGCTATATAAACCATCTTTCAAAATAGTGCGGCTAGTAATAGGCCAATAGAGAACTTCTCCCAGCTTTAGTTCTTGTGCTACGGCATAAACCAATGATGATTTTCCGACACCTGGTGGGCCAGTAATTAACAATGGTCGCCGCAAAAATAAGGCCGCATTAACTAGATTTAACTCATCTTCGCGTGCGTTAAAGGTTTCTCCTCGGTGTTTACGACGACTTTCTCCTGGTTTAGAATTTTGACCAAATGGTCGCCAACTCGGAGATTCGGGTAAGTTATCAATACCATCATGGGGAGATTGGGGAGTCCCCTGAAAAATTTTCCAGTCTTTATCATTCATAAAATTAAATTAGTTATTTTCGAGATTTTCTTGGCTTGTTATTTGTTTAGGTGGAACTAGATCAGGATCGTCCCACAGCAACGCTAAGTGACGACCACAATGAGTATCGGGATTATCGCTTTCAAGTACTTTCGAGCGTTTATCCTTGACCCAACAAGGTAATTGATGGAGGAGGGCATCATTGAGCAAGTTGTCCATTTCATCATCTAGAGATCTTCTGAGCCAAACTGCTAAAGGAATGCCCGCTTTAAAAAAAAGCTTGCCTAAATTTTTCTGATTAGAAATACTTGGCATTTTTACTCCGATTACTGCATTATTTTTTAAATCTAAAAATAATTTTTTAGGATTGCTACTGTTTGCTAAAAATAGTATATCAGAGGCTTTTTCATTTAATTTATTCTTTATTTTATGCCCCTTATTGCGCCATTTTAAAATAGGTTCATTATCATATTCTAATCTTTCAGAATAACGTATCATAACCTCATATTCTTCCCCTAAAGTTGTTAAAAATTCCTCTTCCTCTTCTTCGTCACTTTTCCATAAATCTACAGGATAATTGATTAAGTCAGTGGGTAAAAAAATATGGAGTTGATGGATAACATTTTTGTATTCTTCAGCAATAATTTTCCGAAATTGTTGAAAAAGTGAAGGCATATTTTTGAAATTTTGATCCGTTAACCATGCTGCTTGTTTATTAGTTTTAATTTGATGACAATCTTTAATAGTTGAATCAATATAATTAATGAGAAATGCTTCTACTATG
>JBEIFD010000300.1:0-5350 GCA_040382535.1 Merismopediaceae cyanobacterium | reverse complement strand
GTTACCCAAATGGGATATTCTTATCCGGCCAGCTTAATCGGTAATTTATTTCATGGGAATCACCTTAAGACCTATAGCGACAAACCAGACAAGACAGCCTAGCTGAAGTGTGCCTGTAGTTTTAGTTTTTAAGTGTTCACTTTTTGATGATATTTTTTTGGAATATGTGTTAAAAATTGGTAAGGCCTGATTTAATAAAGACCTATCGTTTTTTTGAGATAAATCTATTTTTATCTCAAGCAAAGTTTCCAGCATTTGAATCACGTAGTAAAGATCAGAAGCTAACCATTTACTCCCACAATTAACACAACAGTTGGCTTGTGTTTCTTTAGTAGCAACCCCATAAACGCTCATATCGAAAGCATCTGCTAATGCCCAAAGGCCTGCTGTAGCTCCCCAGTTGACATTGGTTTCTGTGATTAGTTGTATGTGATCTGAACCACAATTTGGACAATTTGCCATTTTTCAAACCTCTTTTTAGATTTTTAATACAATACAGCAAAATAGTATTCCATAAACTAAAAAACTCAAAACAGCTTCGCAGGAGATCGCCCTCAAACAAAGGGCTTACACTTCAATCATTAACTCAGGATTCCCGCTAATGTCAAAGATTCAGTACGTTATTTATATCAACGTACTGGTTGACTTCCCCTCAGCTTTTCCCCATTTATCCTCTGAGGTCTTACAGGAATATGAGGGCCAACTCGATGAAGTCCCTAACATATTCGCCTTGATGGAACCCTTACCCCAGGCGATCGCCTCCTTTGAGCAATTAGCCACCAAGTTCGACACTTATATCCTGTCCACTTCTCCCTGGGGCAATCCCTCCGCCTGGTCTGACAAACTACTATGGGTTAAACGTCATCTAGGGGAAGTTGCCTACAAACGATTGATTTTGAGCCATCACAAACATTTAAACTATGGACATTTCCTAATAGACGATCGCACCAAGAACGGAGCAGACCGATTCCAGGGTGAACATATTCTGTTTGGCTCCCCTCAATTTCCTGATTGGCCAACCGTCGTTGACTATCTCAATAGCAAAATTCTCTAAATCCTGTGGCCCCATTCTGGCAATTCCCGAACCTGCGATCGCCATAGAAGCTACCTTGAGGTCACTGAATCTGTAAACGAAATAAACGCAACAAAGAGAATATCTTAATGACTGGAAACTTAGCCGTCTAAACGTTTAACCGTCTAATTGCTTAAAGTAATCGTTCATCACCTGTTCCACTAAATCTGACATATCCTCATCTGTCGCTAAAGTCTGCGATCGCAGTTTGAAGTGAAGGTCTTTAGTCAGATAGAGCGTCACTTTCTTATAATTCGAGTCCTTACTTTTGCCAACTTTGCCCTGGTCAACGGGGTTAGTTTCCACTGGCTCACTCTTTAAAGCCTCAAACCCCGCAAAACGATTTTTTTCCTTAGCCATTGATTTCACCTCCAACCGCTTTGTAATCATTCCAAGCAATCCCAGCATAGCGATCGCCTTTGACCTCCGAAACGATCACCCCCTCTAGGGCCGCCTTGGGATAAACCGCCAAACGAGTAATCATATTTTTCAAAACAGGCAAACCAGACTTTTCCAAAAAAGCCTTTGCTTCCGCTCCCACCGTTGAAGGCCGAGGCGGCACAATCGTCATTAAAATCCTAAAATTTTGAACGTCTAGCTGTTTAAGCGTCTGGAGATTTGCTTTTAAAGCTCCCATTGCTAAAGCATCGGGGGTTGTTGGCAGCAATAATAAATCACAGCCCTTTGCCAAACTTTTAATTTCTTCCACTTCTGGCCGTGCTGGGGTGTCAACTACAATATGTTCGTAATTGCGCGAGGCCCTTAGTCCCTCCCGCTCATCTACCACTGGAAAAGATAATTTTCCATGAGAAGCCCAAAGCATAGCCGAACGATTCAAGTCTCCATCAATCAAAATCGTAGGAGCTTTCTGATTGAGATAGGCCGCTAGGTGAATTGCCGTTGTGGTCTTTCCGACTCCGCCCTTAAAAGCTGTAACCGTTAGAATCATAAACTTTTAACCGTTTAAACAGTTAGACGCTTAGACAGATAACAACTGGGAGAGTTCCATCTATGCCTATGGAAAAAACCTAAATCCTGTCACCCGACTCTGGAAATTCTTAAATGGGCGATCGCCGTCACCTCTAATCAATTACCCTAGAAAGCCTATGAAAAGACTAGCCGCGATCGCCCTAACCATCCTATTAATAGCGTCCCCCGCACTTGCTCAGTCCCCAGCAACCGTTCTATCCATTGAAGACGGTGACACTATCACAGTTAACCAGAATGGACAAAAGGTTAAGGTTTGTGAAGTATTACATATTACATCAGATGAGGGGGTTCATAAATAGCTTCATAGGATTTATTTCTACAGAACCGAATATGGTGGCAAACGAGACATCGGCTGCATCCCGTCCTATCCCAACGCGAATGAATTCATTATTAGCGACAAGACGAGTGGGATCAAAAGAATACCAGCGATCTCCAAGATAGGCCTCAAAGCAGGCATGAAAATCAGGAGGATTTAAACCATAAGCGTAGCCAGATACAAAACGTGCGGGAATATTCAAAGCTCGACAAAAAGCAATGCCTAAATGGGCAAAATCCCGACAAACACCGACTCTTTGGATAACGGTATCGCAAGCAGAAGTGAGTGAATTACTACTGCCAGAAAGATAGGAAATATGATCATAAATCCAGTTACAGATAGCAGTAATCCGCGAATGATCAGGAACTAAGTCACCAAATTCTGCTGCAACAAAGTTCAATAATTGATCCGACTGACAGTAACGACTTGGATAAAGATAGTGGAGAATATTAAGGGGTAAATTGGCAGTGGGGACTTCAAAAGCTGTCGCGGTATCTGCATCCTCAGAAAATAACTCAACGATTGCTTGATAGTAAATTCGTAAGTGACAAGGCGGTGCATTTAGTCGAAAATAGCGGTTTTGTTCGACAGCAGTAATATGCTCTTCGATCATGAGGGAAGGGATAATTTCAAGGTTTTCTTGAACAATATTTTGATACTTATTTTTAGCAATAGCAATATTAAAAATAAAAGTGCTATCTTCCGTAAGATGGTAATCTAATTCACAGCCAAGTTTATATCGAAGCATAGGATTTTTAGAACAACAAATAATATTGGCTATAAGTTATTTTTGATTTCTTTAAAAACGCGAATTGGATTACCTTACTCAATGTTATTGTGCTTATTCCAAAGCTCATAATCTATTTGTTGTAGGGACTCATTGTTATTAGACTGAAGTGATGATAATTAGGACTTACGCATTGACAGATGAATTTAATTATGAAACAACGTAATTGCAACATTTGAGGCATTGGAAGCTGTCCGTGCATTGAAAGAAAACATGGCAAAATTTCTTAAATTTTCTTATCAATCCATTGAAAAGGTAGCTTTTGATGCCATTTTCTTTTAGCTCATACATCATGTTTTTTGACAATGCGTAAATCCTATAATTATAATAACATAACAAAATAGCTTCTAAAATAGCGAATTATTGACAGTAATAATACTTTTTGCTAGTTTTAGTCGTTTTATTGTGGTATTTCTGGTTCTTGCTGTTGACGCTTCTGATAGGCTTCATTTTGAATGACCCGAATATACTCCTTGGCTTGGTGAACATACTCTTCCGAAGTACGAGTTTGAGGAATCGTCTCTCTCCAATCCAGAACAACACCGCTTTGACTCAAAATAGGGGTCGAGCCGAGAATGAGGCTTTTGGGTTAGGTGAGCAAAGAACACTCGCGCTCCTACACCTACGACCCCAAAACCTATGTTTTATTGGCAGACGTGAGATAAGTATTTCCCCATGAAAAAATACTTATTGCAGATGTGTCGGTCAAACTGTCTTGTTTAGGAGAGCGATCGCGGCTTCTCCCTTCCCCTAGCTCTTAGAATGTCAATTAGCAAGCAATAGCCAAAGAATTAAACCATTGCCTTAATTCTTGTCGTTCGCTTTCCTGAAAAAGAAAATTAACACTTTTAATCTGTTCAGGAGTTCTTTGCTTAATTCCTAATATCTCAATGCCTATTACCGTATCGTTGGCATCGTAGTCATAGATAATGCCAGGCTCTACTTCTTCAGAACCTACAACTTTTCCAGTAAAACGTCGAATATAGGCTGCGTTAGCCATCGGATCAAACTCAATCTTCATAGTTTCCCCCTTAATCGTCGTTCAAAATGGAAAGTGATAACCCTACATGGGCTGGTGGTGAAATTATAAACAACCTTTAAAACGCGATCGCCTGCTTCAGGAATAGCAGCAAAGGCCCAAACTGCTGTCGGATCGATAGGGTCTGGCTCGGTTCGTTGAGGAGAAAAAAGTACCCTCTCAATCCATTCCAAAGGAATTTCACGTTCACTAAGCCGCTTTTTACTATGTTCCGTCAACTCATAAGGAAAAATAGTAGGATTACCTTCCATTATATTTAATCAAATTATAATAACCAAGTTTTTCCTATGGTTGTCAAGATAAGCGATCGCGGTCGGGTATCAGGTGTTTTATTGGCAGGCGTGTAGGATGTATTTCCCCATAGAAAAATACTTGTTACAGGTGTGTCGGTTAAACCGCCTTACTGGGGAGAGCGATCGCGGTTTCCCCTTCCCCTAGAGGCCAGAATTGTAATTATCGGATTTAGCAATAAAAACCTTGGTATATCAGGGTTTTATCAATAAGAATCGTTCTAATCCCGACTAGGACTAATTTAGTGCTTTTGATTGATAAGCAAAAATTATTTTTATTGGCACTAAGATAAGAAGGTTAAAAGTGGGGATGAATGGGGAACGATAACATCACGATAACTGCTATTTCGTTGCATGGTATAAGAAAAATAACTCAGACGCGATAAGCCTTGTATAAAAAGGACTTTAGAGATTTTTAAATTTCTTAAATGGGAGCTAACTGCAAATTTGCCAATGGTTCCATATCAAAAAAGATGGGCTGGTAAAATATGTCTTTTCCCCCCATGTGCTAATTAAAGAAAATGCTAGAATGTCTTGCTATGAATGGGTTTTATGGTTTCCCTTTTGTAGAATTTATAGGTCTTAAGCTATAAAATTCTACAACATTAAGTTTTTTTAAGTAATCTGCTTATAAACTGTTTAATCTAAGCAATTACCATCTTGACCCTAGCTTTTTTGGTGGTTTCCTATTATAATTGGCCAAGAGCAAGTATTTTGGTGCGACTCGTTAGCTAGAAACCTTAGCCTGTAAGGGTTTCGGGGGATTAGCTACTAGGTTCATTGTTGATAAACATTTCCGACTGGAGCCACACAGTCATTAAATATTTGCTCATGGCATTCAACGATACCAAGACTG
>JBEIFD010000299.1:0-5358 GCA_040382535.1 Merismopediaceae cyanobacterium | reverse complement strand
GTCCGCCATACATCGCCAACATCAGAAAGTAAAAGAGTTTGGGTTTGAGGGTGACAGGCCAAGCCGCCATTATTGCCAGGGTGGTAATAAATCCTGTGAGAATGACGAGGGGCATAGACAGTCCATCGACTCCCACTGACCACTTCAGATCAATTTGAGGCAACCAGGTATAGCTCTCAACCAGTTGTAAATCGGGATTGCTGAGATCGTAGTTGGTATAAAAAGCGTAAACCAGAAAAACAAAATTGATGAGTCCAACAATCAGGGCGTACCATCTAACGGTTTTACCGTCTTTGTCGGGAATGAGGGGAATAAAGAGGGCCGCCACAATGGGGAAAAGAATGATGATAGTCAGCCAAGGCAAATTTGTGATGTCCATAGAGTATTCTGTAAGCGTAAATTCAAGTATAAAACGCGATCTACTGGGGGATACAGGTAGTAATGATGAGAAAGCACCTATACTGAGTCATAACGACGCACGATAAGCGGGGTGATACTTTACAAAAATAATCTAGCAGTCTTTATCGAGAGAAGCCATAGAGAAAATGTTAATTTTCATGTCAATTAGACCTTATGGACTCGAAAATTTTCATTAAAATTTTGCATCTAAGCAAGGAATAATTAACGCTGCGATCGCATTATCAAGCCATGATTTTTCCTTTTTTTTAACTCAATTTTAATCATTTTTTCCAAGTTTAGTAGGATCAAGAAATTTTAGAACAAAACATATTTTAAAAAACTTGAATAATCGCCTAAATAAATAATTAAAATAACAACTAATTTTGAACTCACAATTTAGATTATCCTTAAAGCTCAGATTCGCTATAATTGAAAAAAACTAGATTAATTTTCATAAAGCATCAAAAATAAATTATGTCCGTGACAAAGACTATTTCGGCAATCACTAACGACTGGGAAGAACTCCGTCGGGGATTTTTCAAGCTTGCCACGATTAATATTATTTCTAATTTGATGGTTCCCTTGTCAGGGTTTATTAATATTGCTTTTTTAGGACATTTAACAGACGTTAATTATCTTGCGGGTGTAACCCTCGCCACCATTTTATTTAACTATCTTTATCGTACCCTGGGATTTTTGCGTATGAGTACCACAGGGGTTACTGCCCAAGCGGTTGGTCGTAATGATTCTGAAGCAACGCTTTTGGTGGGGCTAAGAAATGGGATTTTTGCTTTATTTTTAGGTCTTTTTCTCCTTTTATTACAACATCCTCTCCAAATTCTAGGATTTACTCTTCTTAGTGCTACCCCAGAAGTTAAGGCCGCAGGACAAGCCTATTACGATGCCCGTATTTGGGCCTTGCCTGCAACTTTAATTAATTTTGTGATTGTGGGTTGGTTTTTAGGACGAACGCAAAGCAATAAGGTTTTATTGTTGTCTATTATCGGCAATGGGATCAATATTATTTTTGATTATTATTTCATTATTCGATTAGGGTGGGAGAGTCGAGGGGCGGGAATAGCGACGGCATTGAGTCAATATTCGATGTTATTGGTAGGAATTATTTTATTAGTTAAAGAAATTAATTGGAAGGAAGTTAAAGCAGTAGCTAATCAGATTTTTGAATCTTCTGCACTAATCGAAATATTAACTTTAAATCGTGATATCTTTATTCGGACATTAGCTTTTTTAACGACTTTTTCTTTATTTATTAATTTTAGTTCGGCGATCGATACTTCCGTTCTAACTGAAAACGCTTTGATGCTACAAGTGATTACTTTAACGGTTTATTTAATTGATGGGCTGGCTTTTGCGACAGAAAGTTTAGTCGGTATTTTAAAAGGAAAAGATGCCCAGGAAGAACTTTTAGCCATTCTTAAAGTGGCAACCCAAACGAGTTTAATCCTCGGTTTAGGCATAGCAACGGCATTTGTTCTTTTTCCCGATCGCCTATTTGGATTGTTAACTAATCATGATGAAATTCTAGAGAGTCTAAGATTTTATGTTCCTTGGTTACTACCTGTCCTCGGATTTGGGGCGATCGCCTTTATGTTAGACGGTTATTTTTTGGGTTTAGCGGAAGGCGTTATTCTTCGTAATACAGCTTTACTCGCCACGTTGATCGGCTTTTTACCCTTGGGAATTTGGGCTTGGAAATTAGAAAATCCGAGTTTATTGTGGTTAGCATTAACGCTATTTATGATTATTCGCGTTATTGGTTTAGGTCTTCAAGTTCCCAGAACGCTAAGGGAAAATTTTCAACGTAAAGAAGCTTAATTAAAATTATAATTTAACTGTAAAATCAACCAAAATCTATAATACTTTTTAATTAAATAAGATACAGGCAAGGAGTTTAAAACTCTCGTTGATAAACCATCCCAAATCATTAAATAAAAATTTTGTGAAAATTTTGTAAACTGAAAATATTTTGGTTTGTTGTGATAGCCTTCTATCGTCTTTAATTTTCTATTTATATATTAGTTAGCTTAATTAGCTATTAGACCTTAACCTTCAGAGATTAGTATTCATAAATTTGCGAACTAATTTACAGAAAATAGTAAGGATATTTTTATAAAAAATTTTAAAATTTAACAAACTACCATGCTGATCGAGTATCTTAAGAAAATATAACTCTTGACTTTAATCGCTTTAATCCTAACTGAAACCTTGATTCAAACTGAAACCTTAGCCCTCCTCGAATGGGAACGCCTCTGTCAACATCTCTCTACTTTTGCTGAGACAAAATTGGGTGCGATCGCGGCTACCCAACTTTTACCCCCTGATAGCCAAGCCGCCAGTCTCGAATTATTGAGTCAAACCCAGGAAATTGAACAAATTGAGCGAAGTTTGGATGCGGGTTGGAAATTTACGGGCATTACTGATATTCGAGAAGCGTTAACCCGTGCTGAATTGGGGGGAATGCTGGCGGGATCGGAATTACTCAATTTAGCGACAACCTTGGCGGGAGTCCGACGCTTACGGCGGGTGATTGATAGTAAGGAAAACTTGCCTGTTTTGACGGCATTAGTGGCCGATGTCCGTACTTATCCCGAATTGGAGCAGGAAATCCATCATTGCATCGATGAAGACGGAAAAGTTGCCGATCGCGCCAGTCCCAAATTAGGGGAAATTCGTCAGCGACTCAAGGAAATTCGGGGACACATTTACCAAAAACTGCAAAGTATTTTACAACGTCAGGCAGGAGCCGTCCAAGAAGCGGTTATTACCCAACGGGGCGATCGCTTCGTAATTCCCGTTAAAACGCCGCAAAAAGACCAAATTCCTGGCATTATTCACGATAGTTCCAGTAGTGGGGCGACCATTTATGTAGAACCAGGGGCGATCGTGGAATTAGGCAATAAACTCCGTCAGTGTCGTCGTCAGGAGCAAACCGAAGAAGAAATTATTCTCAGAAGATTAACGGAAAAAGTTGCCGAAGTTCAGGAAGATTTAGCCCATTTATTAACTGTGGCGACCTGTTTGGATTTAGCAACAGCGAGATTGCGCTATAGTCTCTGGTTAGGGGGAAATGCGCCTAGATTTGCTGATTTTAGTGAAAAAGAGCCGATTATCTTGCGGCAATTGCGTCATCCCCTTTTGGTCTGGCAACAAAAGCAAGAACAGGGCATGGAAGTTGTGCCAATTACGGTGCAAATTGATCCTAAAATTCGGGTTGTTGCCATTACGGGGCCAAATACGGGCGGAAAAACCGTTACCCTCAAAACCCTCGGACTCGCGGCATTGATGGCTAAAGTGGGGTTATATATTCCCGCTAAAGCCCCTGTGGAAATTCCTTGGTTTGAGCAAGTTTTGGCAGATATTGGGGATGAGCAGTCTTTAGAGCAAAGTTTATCCACTTTTTCAGGACATATTCGCCGTATTACCCGTATTATTGAGACTTTAAATTCTCCTAGCTTATTTTCTAATTCCCTAGTTTTACTCGATGAAGTCGGAGCAGGAACCGATCCCGTTGAAGGCAGTGCGTTGGCGATCGCGCTTTTAACTTATTTAGCCGATCATGCCCTTTTAACGATGGCAACCACCCACTATGGTGAATTGAAAGCCCTGAAATATCAGGATGAACGGTTTGAAAATGCGTCTGTTGAATTTAATGATCAAACTTTATCGCCGACCTATCGGCTATTGTGGGGAATTCCTGGTCGCTCCAATGCTCTGACCATTGCCCAACGCTTGGGTTTGCCGTCAACAATTGTGGAAACGGCTAAAACTCGGATGGGCGGATTTTCGGAAGATATTAATCAAGTAATCGCGGGTCTGGAACACCAACGGCGAGAACAGGAAAGCAAAACCAAAGAAGCCCAACAATTGCTGCAACAAACCGAACAATTTTATACAGAAGTGTCGGAAAAAGCCTCTTCTCTCCACAGCAGGGAACGGGATTTGCGTCAATATCAGGAACAGGAAATCCAAAAGGCGATCGCAGAGGCACGGGCAGAAATAGCCCAGGTAATCCGAGAGTTACAAAGAGAAAAACCGACGGCCCAACAAGCTCAACAGGCAACAGAAATCCTGAAACGGATTCAAGAAAGAGAGTTAGCAAAAACAGCAATTAAATTAACTCCTTATCAACCGCAAATTGGAGAAAAAATCAAAATTCCCAGTTTAGGTCAAACCGCCGAAGTTCTCAATTTTTCGGAATCGGCTGGGGAAGTGACGGTTAAATTTGGTTTGATGAAAATGACGGTTGCCGTCACAGAAATTGAGTCCCTAGATGGCAAAAAAGTGGCAGTCCCTGTTGCTAAAACTGCTAAAGTTGTGACTCCACCTCCACCAATTGAACCTAAAACCCCTGTGTTAGTGAGAACTTCTAATAATACGATTGATTTGAGGGGCGATCGCGTGGAAGCGGCAGAATCCAAGTTAGAAAAAGCGATTAATCAAGCCATTGAATCAGGAATTCTCTGGATTATTCATGGCAAGGGAACGGGGAAATTACGAGCGGGGGTTCATGAATTTTTAAGTCACCATCCCCAGATTGATCGCTTTGAGTTGGCTCCGCAAAACGAAGGCGGTTCGGGCGTTACTTTGGCGTATCTCAAATAATTAATGTCAATAATATCAATTTTTGAATGTTTCAGCTATTAACATTCGCTCTCTGGACATTAGTTACAAGTTAAGGAATAGTGGGCTTTGTCTACTACTACATTTAGTGTCCTTATTGTTTACAATCACTAAATGTGGTTCTCCTTACGAAATCAAGGTTATTAAGTAGAAATACTTGCAGAAGCTATAAAGCTTACTAATAGACCTGTCCGAAAAATAGAAACCTAGTCTGTGATGACGTTTAAGGCGTTTCCAGGAAAAGATGGTTATCACGAGTTTTTTAGGGTTTTGAGGTAAAAAAACAATTCTTCTTCAAAAGAAAGACCTTTTTTGTCC
>JBEIFD010000298.1:0-5376 GCA_040382535.1 Merismopediaceae cyanobacterium | reverse complement strand
CAGGTTTAGTACATACCGCACCTGGTCATGGTCAAGAGGATTACATTGTCGGCCAACGCTATAACTTACCCATTCTTTCGCCTGTAGATGATGCGGGAAACTTTACAGCAGAAGCAGGACAATTTGCGGGTTTAAATGTGATTAAAGATGCCAATGAAGCAATTATCACCGCACTACAAGAAGCGGGATCTTTACTCAAAGAAGAAGCCTATCAACACAAATATCCCTACGATTGGCGCACTAAAAAACCAACGATTTTCCGTGCAACAGAACAGTGGTTTGCTTCGGTAGAAGGATTTCGGGATGCCGCTCTAGCCGCCATTGAAACCGTCAAATGGATTCCTGAACAGGGAAAAAATCGCATCACACCGATGGTCAGCGATCGCAGTGATTGGTGTATTTCTCGTCAAAGAAGTTGGGGCGTTCCCATTCCTGTTTTTTATGATGAAGTTACCAATGAACCACTTTTGACAGAAGAAACCATTACCCATATTCAAGCTATTTTTGCTGAAAAAGGTTCGGATGCTTGGTGGGAATTGTCGGTAGATGAATTATTACCTGCCAGTTATCACAACAATGGGCATACCTATCGCAAAGGTCAAGACACAATGGATGTCTGGTTTGATTCGGGTTCCTCCTGGGCGGCAGTGGCACAGCTACGTCCTGAATTAAAATATCCCGTTGATATGTATTTGGAAGGTTCGGATCAACATCGCGGTTGGTTCCAGTCGAGCTTATTAACCAGTGTGGCAGTCAATGAAATCGCGCCCTATAAAACGGTTTTAACTCACGGATTTGTCCTGGATGAAAAGGGACATAAAATGAGTAAATCTGTTGGTAATGTGGTTGATCCTAATCAGATTATTAATGGTGGAAAAAATCAACAAAAAGAACCCGCCTATGGAGCCGATGTTTTACGGTTATGGGTATCTTCCGTTGACTATAGTTCTGATGTTCCCATTGGACAAACGATTCTTAAACAATTAATCGATGTCCGCAATAAAATTCGGAATACTGCCCGTTTTTTATTAGGAAATCTTCATGATTTTAATCCTGAAACTGATGCCGTTAGCTACGACGATTTACCCGAATTAGATCGTTATATGTTGCATCGCATCACGGAAGTGTTTGAAGAAGTGACGGAAGCCTACGAAAACTTCCAATTCTTTAAATTTTTCCAAACGGTACAAAATTTCTGTGTGGTAGATTTATCTAATTTCTATTTAGATATTGCTAAAGATCGACTTTATATTAGTGATGTTAATTCTCCTCGTCGTCGCAGTTGCCAAACGGTTTTACAAATTGCGCTAGAAAATTTAACTAAGGCGATCGCGCCTGTTCTGTGTCATCTAGCAGAAGATATTTGGCAGTTTTTACCCTATGAAACGCCTTATAAATCGGTTTTTGAATCAGGTTGGGTAACGCTAAAGCCAGAATGGAATAAACCTGAATTAGTAGAAAAATGGTCTAAATTGCGCGACCTACGCACAGAAGTTAATAAGGTAATGGAACAAGCCAGAAATACCAAAATGATTGGTTCTTCTTTAGATGCAAAAGTTCTATTATTTGTGACAGATTCAGCTTGGAAATCTCAGTTAAAGGATCTGAATAAGGCTGAAAGTTTAGCAGGAAATCGAGTAGATGAATTACGTTATTTATTCCTTTCTTCTCAAGTTGATTTGTTGGATTCCCCTGAAAATATTCAATCTGTCGAGTTTAAGAGTGAATCTGAAACCCTGACTATCGGCATTATTAAGGCTGATGGTCATAAATGCGATCGCTGTTGGAATTATTCTCTCAGTGTGGGAACCTTTGCCGAAGACCCGACAATCTGCGATCGGTGTGATGCGGCTTTAAAGGGAGAATTTTAATTAATTTTAGGGGGATAGGGTAAGCAACTATTTCCCTAGTTTTCCTTAGTTTTTACTTTGAGGAAGTGGCTTCTAATGGCAGATCAAGAACAACTAGAAAGGTTATTACACAGTGTTGAGGAATGGAATCAATGGAGAGAAGAGAATCCTAAAGTTGAAATAGATATAAGATATGCCGACCTTAGTGGAGCAAATCTTCGGAAAGCCAACCTTAGAGATGCCGATCTCAGTGAAACTAACCTTAGAGATGCCGATCTTAGTGGAACCGACCTTAGTTTTTCCTATCTCATCGAAGCTGACCTTGCTTTTTCCGACCTTAGTGACGCAGACCTTATTGAAGCCAACCTGAGTGGAACCAATCTCATTGATGCCGATCTTAGTGGAGCAGACCTCGGTGGAGCAAATCTCAGTAATACCAATCTAAGTGATGCCAATCTCGTTGAAGCTGATCTTAGTGGAACAGACCTCAGTAATGCCAATCTCAGTAATGCTAATCTCAGTAATGCCAGGCTTTTCATTTGTACAGCCTTAAACACTAACTTTACCCGTGCTAACTTAACAGGAGCTTGTATTCAAGATTGGCATATTAATCAAAGAACCATTTTTGAAGGGGTAATTTGTGATTACATTTATTATGAATTGGGAAGAAGAAGAACTTATCAAGATCGCCGTCCCCATGATCCGAATAAAATCTTTAATGCTGGTGATTTTCAGCGATTAATTGAAACCGCAAGAGAAACCGTTGATCTGATTTTTAGTGAAGGCATTGACTGGGAAACCTTTATTAAATCTTTACATAAACTTCAAGAAAAATTTCCTGATAGTGACATTGCACTACAAGGTATGCAAAAGAAATCAGATGGAGCCTTGGTCATTAGTATTGAAGCTCTTGAAAATATTCAAAAATCAGCAATAGAATCTTCTTGGTGGCAAATCTATCAACCTCTTTTAGCAGAAAAAGACAGCACAATTAGAATTCGCACCGATGAGCTAGAATCAAAGAGACGAGAAAACACCAAAATGTTAACTATTATTGAAAGTATGGTTGAAAAAGAAAGTGTACAACAATCTAACTTCTATGGCCCTGTTGGAGTTGGCAATAATCAAGGCGAAATAAAAGATAACGCTAAAGTTGCGGGTATTCTCAACGAAGCCGAACAGCAAAACCTAACCGAAATTATTACCGAAGTCCAAGCCATTATTACGCCCCTTGCCCAAACCTATCCCAACAATCGAACCACTCAGGGCATCAAAGCCATTGAAGCCATCGAAAAAAATCCCAATTTAAAGCAAAAAATGATTAATGCGGCTCAAAAAGGTGGCACGGAATTTTTGAAAAAATCCTTCGATAATCCTATTGGAGCATTGATTGGCGGTTTCATTGAAGGTTGGATGGGAAAATGAACCATTTTTGTTGTGGCACATTTAAAGATGATTCGACAATCTGCGATCGCTGGGGCGTGGCTTTAAAAGGGGAATTCTAGCTAAAATGGGGAGATAAACCACGTCCATTTTGGGAACTGTAGTTTTTTTAGATACATTCCAGAAGCTCCCCTTTTTAAGGAAGATTTAGGGGGATCGCCTTGGGACATTAAAAAACTACGGGTTTCGAGTTAGACGGGGTTTAGAAATAAGAGTTATTTCCCTGACTTTCTAAAAAAGGAGAAAAAATGATCAGTTTATCTAAGCAAGAATTGGCTCTTCAAAAGCAGATAGATAAAACCTATCAGGAAACCTACGAATATGAGGATTTTATTCAATCACCTCCGAACGATCTTGTCGCATTTAATGAATTACGAACCTGTGCAGAAATTTGTGATCTATTTTCTCGACAAACGCTAGAGGCTAATTCCCTATTTCAACGCAAATTAAATTGGAAGGAAGCAGAAAAAACCCGTTTTATTGATAGTTTGATGAAACAAATTCCTATTCCTAATCTGTGTTGGAGTTGGGACTCTAAAACAGGCCAACGTTTTATCGTTGACGGTTTCCAAAGAATTACCACAATTGTTCAATTTCTGTCACAACCAGACTGGCAATTATCCGATTTACCTGATGTTGATTTTCGTATTCGAGGTAAGAGCGTTCAAGAGATTCAATATCAAACTCCCCATTTATATCAACAAGTAGAAAACTTATCATTACCCATTACAGCTATTTATTTTGACTCGACTCAAGAAAGCCATCTGGATTATTTATACACCATTTTTCATCGTTTAAATACAGGAGGCACTAAATTAAATAATCAGGAAATTAGAAATTGTCTCTATCAAGGTAATCTTAATCAATTATTAAAAAATTGTAGCAAGCTAAAAACCTGGCAACAAATTTCTCCCTTTCGAGTACGACAAAAACAACATCTTAAGGATGAAGAATTTATTTTACGTTTTTTTGCTTTTTTTGATGACTACGAACAGTATTCTGGAACATTAACACAATTCCTTAATCGGTATATGTACAAGAATAAAAATCTTGAGTCGTCAATTCTTGAGCAAAAAATTAATATTTTTAAAGAGACAATAACCTTAATTGATAGTAATTATTTGCCCGAAAAATTATTTTCCTATGGACAAAATATAAGTGCATTAATTCTGGAAGGAATACTAATTGGTGTTGCTAAAAATTTGTCTTTTTTAAAGTCTCAAACACAAGAGGAGTTTAAAGTGCGTTTGCTTAAACTGATTGATTCGGAACCCTATTCCCCTCAAGAGTTAGTAAATGGTTTACTACAGACGAGTCAACTTAAGAATCGCTTAACTATTGCTATTCATATTTTTGGAACTTAAATGACTAATAGCGAAGATATTAAGAATAGCTTAGAAGACTTGAAAGGTTTATATGAATCCGTTTTGACCAGTAAACTTCCAAGTGATTTACAAACAAGACGATTGCAATTTTATTCTAAATTAGCAATTTTAGAGTTGTGTGCCTGGATTGAAGAAACTCAAGATGGAATCATTTTAGATTATATCCAATTAAACCTGTTGGAGGAATCCAATATAGAAGATGTCAAAAATATGGTTAAACGAAATCCTAGCTTTGATTATAAGAAGTTTAGAGAATTGTTGATCCATGTAGTTGGTATTATTTCAGTAGAAAGACTAGAAGCAAAATTAAAACAAAAACAAGATATTTTGCAGAGAATAAAATCTGAATTAGGAACTCTTCAAAAGAAAAGAAATGATCTTGCCCATACCCATCTTAAAGAAATAACTCCACGCTATGATTCTCCTTCCGTAACCTATGATAATTTTCTCAAAATTTATGATTTGTTACAAAAAATTGAATCAGCCCTTAATGCTTTGTAGTGCTTCGTCTATTATAGGAATAGATAATCGCTGTTGGAATTATTCCGATTCCGTTGGCACATTTAAAGATGAGCCCACTATCTGCGATCGCTGTGATGCGGCTTTAAAAGGTGAGTTTTAATTAATTTTAGGGAGATAGGGTAAGCAACTATTTCCCTAGTTTTTGCTTTTTTGAATGTTGCTGATCGTTGAGGAAT
>JBEIFD010000297.1:0-5381 GCA_040382535.1 Merismopediaceae cyanobacterium | reverse complement strand
TTAAGGTCAAGGTCAAGGTCTTAAGGTCAAGGGCCTTCCGCTTCACCAGACCCAAGCCCGCCCTCCACCCCATTAGGCCGCGATCGCAAAAAATACGTTCCTAATCGCAGTTTTCCCCTAAACGTTATCCCTTAGTAAAATTCCTGTAAGCGTAATTATCGGAATAAGAAAACCTTCACCCCTTACCCCACAAGGCTTTGGCTATTTCCTATTTTTACGGCGAAACTCAGACGGTTTCATTGCATTAGGATTTTTCCAGATGCCTACCCGCGATCGCTGCGCCTCCTTCTCTAGTTGGGCATACTGATCAGAATTATCACTACAGTTTTTTGCATAGTCAGAATAGTAATAAGCCATACCAGCATTAATCATTTCACCGTTTACAGTAATTTCTTCATCACCTTTACCAGTGGGAATAAAGACTTCGGCAACCGTCCGACCATATCGATCCTTTTCCTTCTCCACCACGATTAATTTATTAGGATTCTTGTTTAACAGCGATCGCAAATAATCACGACTAGCAATGCCAAGCTCTTGCTTTTTCTCAGGGGCATCTATGCAGGCCATGCGAATCTTAATTTCTTCACCATTTTTAAGAACTCGGAAGGTATCGCCATCATAAACAGACTTTTCTTTTAGTTGAGCATAATCAGATTTATTACTAAGGGATAAGTTTTCACTATTAGCAGTTGAACAGCCTGAAATAATTACACATAGCAAAATTAGATAGTGGAAAAAATTCAGGGATTGACAGCGTTTGGAAAGCATATATAATTCTTTATCTCTTATTTGTGGATGGTTAATATTATGAGATTTTCTAAGCTATTGTCAATCGGTTTATTAGCTACGTTTGGATTGAGTGCGATCGCTCAGGTTGCCAGTGCGGTTCCTATTGTGGCTAAGGAAACATCAACAGGAGACGTTTATATTTCTGGCTTAGCTGATTACGGAAAGTTTTCGGCTCAATATAGCGCATTGCCTAAAACTGCGAAAAAATCTGCTAACGAGTGCGGTTTCTTCAAATTAACAGCGACTTCAACCTCTGCCCCTATTGCCTCTGGAAACAGCTTAAAGCTCAACGGCGGGACTGCGGCGGTAGTTTCAACTCTTCCCCTAGAAGCGGCTCCTCGGTGTACTAATGGAGCATTATCAGGAACAAATCTTACCCCTAGCGCGGCTTTGCGGGATGCTGAAGGAAACGTTTACTACACTGGCTTAACTCCCTACTCCCAAAACACTGTTACCTATGTAAGTCTTCCTACAACGCGATCGATTAGTTCCAATACTTGCGGGGTTGCTAAAATCTCATCTACTGGTGACTATGCCAATCCGACAGGGGTAATTACGGTTAAGAATAAAGATACTCTCGCAACCGTTGCAACCGTTACCATGTCCTCTGTTACTGCCGTCAGTGGTGGCCCTGTTTGTAAAAATGGTGTAGTATTCTTCGCTGATGATTGGCCTGCTAACTAAATTTCAGGGTGTAAATTTTCCTTATCGGGGGTTAACGCCCCTGTTTTATTATGAAAAAACTACTATTATCATTAATTGCGATCGCGTTATTACCTAGCAATGTTTCGGCTGAGGTGATTGCGGGAAAAACTACTGAAGGTGCAATATTTTTTTATGGGCTAACTCCTTCTACTTCTTACTATCTTGGCTATAGTGGAGTTCCTGCAACGAGAAGGTTAATTACAAATGAGTGCGGTGTTTTAAAGATTGCTGATTCCAAAACCAAAAAAGTGGCTGATTCTTACAAAGTAGGGAGCCAAACTTACCAAACTTGGGCAACTGAGTTTCCTAGTCCGCCTAGATGCACTCAGGGACAATTAAAAACCACCACACCCCAAAGCTTTTATGTCACCCGATACGATAAGTTAGGCGAGCAGTACTGGGATTTTTACGTTTTAGGACTAGAACCGTTTTCTGGACATGATGTAGGTTATTTAGAGAATCCGACCCAGTATCACTTAGGAAAAAGCGATCGCTGTGGCATTGTTAAATTTAATAAAAATACGACAACCAAGAATTTTTCTTTTTCCCCTGGTGACTATGTAATGTTATGGGATAAAAGCCTACGATCACAGTCCTTTGACGTTTCCCCCGCGATTGACTTGCCTACTAGAGTTTTACCAATTTGTAGGAATAGTCGGCTCTATCTTCCACGTTAATCTTCCTTATCCCCTAAAACTAGCAATTTCACAAGAATAAGCTGCGATCGCAATCTAGACCATTGCTTCCAAGTCGCGGCTTTTTGTCTGTCATAGGAAGATACTTCGCTTAAATACTGCCTAGAATCACCTTCACCGAATTTATAGGAAACTTTGGTAATTTCTAACCGTTGCTTATCCCTTTTGGCAATTTCCCGCTCTATTTGAAAATCCCTAGCAATCTCCTCAAGCTTAAGAGCCTCCATTGTTACCCGTTCCCGTAATTCATCAACGATTTCAGCCCTATTTCTCTGCAATTCAGCAACTTTAACCTGTAAGTCACTAATTTGAATGGAACGCCCTAATTGAGCATCCGTCGCCGCTATTGTTGACCAGTTGAATAGACTGCCTAAGCCCTGACCGAGCAAAGCACTAGCCAAGTTTCCAAAGATTAATCTGAATGGATTATTAACAGGAGTCTCCACACCGTTACTGACAGGCCCCAACGATGAATAAAGGAAAGTTTGTAGAAATGGTGAGAATGTCCCGATCGCAATTGAATCTAGATTTTGCTTTTTGGCTTCGTCAATTCGGTTATTAGCTTCTTCGACTTTTTGATCCAACTCCCTTAGTAATTTTGATGACGATACCGCTTGCCCCTGTAATTGACTAATGCAATCCGTGGAGGCGATCGCGCATGGTAATTCACCCTGTAAGCCAGTCCAGACATCCTCAGAAATTTGCTTTTCAACTAAATCCTCTAATTCAGGATTAATAAACGGGTTAGGTTGTGCCTGGGGTTCCTTTGTTAACTCAGGTTGATCGTCATCGGGAACTTCTTTAACTTCAGGTGTTTCAATATCAACTTTAGGCTTAGGAGCCGCTAGAGTCTGGCTGTAAGGTAATAAGAACAGTAATAGTATTATCAGCTTGCCTCTGAGTTTTAACCCGTTTGATAAAGCCAGAATAAGGGGCCGTAACTTTCGCGATCGCATTCAATTTTTCCTCTGTACTAGATAATTGTTCATTGAGTTGAGATAGCTTAAATTCGCGTTCTAACTTTTGGTTGGAAACAGCGATCGCGGCTTGGTTAGATTCTTCAGCACGACGAGACAACGTGATTCGGTGGTTATATTCATCAGACTCCCTAGATTCTTTAGCAGAACGTAACCGTGCTTGAGAAACTTCTAATTCCGCCCTGGACATTTGAACCTTATTTTGCAAATCCGCAATAATGTCGATTCTTTGAGCTTCAACCTGTTTATATTCGGCAAGATTAAACTCATATTCAGCTTGGGCCGTTTCCTGTTCACTTTGACGCTTTTTTAACTGCTCTGTCTCATGTTCCAACATCTCAGGAGGTAAGCCTTTTAAACCGTTGACAGCCTCTAGTTTTCTCTGTTGTAACTGGAATGCCCTGGAAGCTGATTCAATACCCGCTTGAGCTTTATCTATCTTGGCTTTAGCAGTGATAAAAGGATCGTAGGTCAGTGCGGTTTGAAGGTTGCGTTGTGCCTGGGAAAATTTAAGCTCGGCCTGCATGATTTCAGATTCAGCGATCGCAAACGACACAGATGGCAATTCTCTTAATTCAGGAGCTAATTTCAGAGTAGGGATAGGTGATCTCTCAATTTTATTAATGGTGATTAAAGTGGCCATGCGCTCACGAGTTAACCGTTTTCTCTCCAAATCCCTATCAGATAGAATTTGACCTTTAGTAACGCGATCGCCTTCTCGCACTTTTAAATCATTTGGATCATTTATTGAGAGAGTAATTTTTAATCGTTTGGGTTGATTAATTACCGATTCAGATTTTTTACTAAGGGATAAGCTTGAAGGCTTGGAAGTAACAGCGATCGCACTCGTCCCAAGTAGGATGATAAAAACAATTTGCCACCATAGCTTAGACATTACAATTCCTCTTAAACTGTGCTATTCCACCGTCATAGTGATTATCAATGCCCAACTCGATTTCATACCTAGATAGTTCGTTTAGGTCATCTTCGGAGTGAATATCAAGCCATTGACAGCTTAGAATCCACGCCTTAGCCTCTTCTATTTCTTTTTCTGTGAGCATCACTAAACCCTCTCATAATAAGCTTTAATCTTTATTTTAAATGACTCTGTGCCAAGTCTAACCAAGGCATTTAAAGATTGTAAACCTCCGATAATATGAGGGTCAAATCTAAACTTTTTGGAAGTATTTAAAACCTCACTAGCATCTACGGGAAGGACAATTTTAGTGATAGTATTGCTTAAAACTTCTGGGGTTAAGTGTTGACAGCGTTGAGTGGCTACCCATAAACCTAAGCCGTATTTACGACCATCTGCTGTGATGCGATCGCAAGCTTTACTAGATGACATTTCCTTTGCTTCATCAATGAATAGAATAGTTTTAGGAATTTTACTAAGGGATTCACCTAAAAGCCTGTGAGAGTTCATTAATTGATTAGCTAGACTATCAGCCGCTATAGATGCTAATTCAGGGGGAAGTTTAGATAAATCCACTCTGATATGCTTCTGATTTAAGCTAGGCTGGGGTTTGGAGAATATCCCATATTGAAACGTGGCCGCTAGTTTAAGTTTAAGTTTGGCAGATTCTTTACAGCCTTCATTTATTCTTATTAAAAGTTCTGTTTCCAAGTCGGATAAATCAGGTGGATCAATTTTCCATGATGAATAATTCTCCTGGGTTATACCGCGATCGCTGTAACAATTTTTCAAGCACTCAAGCACCATCCCCTCTTGATTGGGGCCAAGCCGTAATATTTTCTTGAATAACATTGCGATTTGGATAGATTGCAGATTGGGGCCGCCGCCTTCCCTGTCTAAATTTATTACTAAAGGATTAATGCCATGTGATGACTCCATATTGATCCGATAGCAGACTTCGCCCGGTATTTCCTGATCACCATGAAAATCGATAATGATTAATTTAGTGGGATATTGTTTGAGAATTGAGAACGCGATCGCCTTGAGAGTCTGAGTTTTACCACTTCCCGAACTACCTATGATGGCCCCGTGTGGATTGGCAAGCTTCTCAGGATTCCAGTAACAATCATCACCGAGTAAAATACCTGATTTATCAATGACTGCTAGGGCTTGGCGTGGACTAGATGAGATTCTAGCGACTGGTAATGGAGTTTGCTTTTTACTGAACATTGATCACCTTTATGGATAAATTACCGATTAAAATTTGGTCATTTAGCAGATTAATTACCTTGTCAATAG
>JBEIFD010000296.1:0-5386 GCA_040382535.1 Merismopediaceae cyanobacterium | reverse complement strand
TTTCTATAGAGTTTTTCTTCAATGTTGACATTGTTTTTAGTTTCTTTTTTCTTTGATATAATGACAATAATACTATAATAAAAATCAGGATATGGCTAGGTTTTAATTATTTCCCCATTTCCTCTAAGCCTTACACCATAACTTTTTTCGCCTTTAATCAAACTACACCAGTGCCGACTTGTTATCATTAGAAGAATTTGAAAGAACAAAAATTGTTACTTATCAAGATTTTTAGGGATTTGTGTTTAGTAACAACACTGAATATTATAGAACTAATTAAAAACATATTTTCCGTCTTCTAGAAAAAAGCGATCGCGACTTTTGTGGTTAATCAAACTAAAAAGTGACAAACTCTTCTTAAACTAAGTTATACTTGAATATAAAATCAATATCACTATTTAATTTATTTGAAATACAAACTTATGAAATATCAAGTCATCTTTGCCTTTGATTCAGATTATCAAGGCTATATCGCTGAAGTTCCATTGCTCCCTGGTTGTGTCAGCCAAGGCAAAACTATGAATGAAGCTATTGAAAATATCAAAGATGCTATCAAAGGCTATCTTTATGTTCAAAATAAACATGGCCAACCTTGCGAGACAGAAAACCAAGAAAGCTTTATTGGGGAAGTCGTTGTTTAAATGGGACGCTTATCCAATATTTCTGGCAAACAAGCCGTCAAAATTTTTGAAAAATACGGCTATGTTCTTGATCATCAAACAGGTAGCCACCAAATTCTTTGGCATCCCGAAAAAAATACCCTTTCTATCCCTAATCATCAAGAATTAGCCCCTGGTTTATTAAGAAGCTTAATTCGTCAAGCAGGAATGACGGTTGATGAATTTCTAAGACTCACATAAATTAATATTAGCAAGGCGATCGCAAATCTTACAGAATGAATTAGTCAGATTTATTTTCCTTTTTTAGCCTTTTGTTTAGACTTTTTCGCCGCAGATTTAGCAGCTTGTTCGGCAGCAAGTTTTTCTTGTTCTGCTTTTTGTTTTTCTTCCTCAATTTTATCTAAATAATAATGATAATCTCCGCGATAAAGAATTAACTCTCCATCTCGAATTTCTACAATTTTATTCGCCGCTTGGGAAATAAAATAACGATCATGGGAAACAATTAAGACTGTTCCATCATAATTTTGCAGAGCTTCTTCTAACATCTCTTTGGCGGGAATATCGAGGTGATTAGTCGGCTCATCTAAAATGAGTAGATTAGCGGGTTGGAGTAACATTTTCGCCAGAGCTAATCGAGCTTTTTCGCCACCACTTAAGGATTCAACTTTTTTGAATACCGTTTCTCCACTAAATAGAAAACGTCCTAAGAGAGTACGCACTTCTTCATTTTTCCACTCAGGAACTTCATCGTGAATGGTATCTAGAACGCTTTTCTTGAGATCCAATGCTTCAGCTTGGTTCTGCTCAAAATATCCAGGAATAACATTATGTTGGCCGATTTCAGCAATGCCATCACTAGGGGTTTCCATGCCCATAATTAACCGCAATAAAGTCGATTTTCCTGCGCCGTTGGGGCCTAAAAAAGCAATGCGATCGCCGCGTTCGACCAATAATTCTGCACCTAGAAAGAGAATCTTATCATCATATTGATGGACTAGATTTTCAATCGTAACAACTTCTCGACCACTCCGAGAAGAAGGGGGAAAACGAAAATGAAGCGAACGAACAGAGCTTGTGGGGGCTTCGATACGTTCAACTTTATCTAATTGTTTTTCTCGACTTTTTGCCTGGGTACTGCGGGTTGCACTGGCTCGAAAGCGATCCACGAAAACCTGTTGTTTTTCTAATTCTTTTTGTTGGCGTTCATAGGCACTCAGTTGAGCTTCCTGGAGTTCTTGTTTTTGTTGTAAATAAGTAGAATAATTGCCCAAATAGCTAGTAGAAACTCCGCGCTCGGTTTCCACAATTTGGTTGCACAAACGGTCTAAAAATTCTCGGTCATGGGAAACAATCACCATTGGCGTATTGAGTCCTTTGAGATATTTTTCTAGCCATTCAATGGTTTCTAAATCGAGATGGTTAGTCGGTTCATCTAACAGTAGGATGTCGGGTTTTTGCAACAAAATTTTACCCAAACTCATCCGCATCTGCCAACCACCACTAAAGGAACTGACCAGGCGATCGCCATCTTCGAGGTCAAATCCCATTTCAGGCATAATTTTTTCAATGCGGGTATCTAGACCGTAACCGTCGAGGGCTTCAAATTTACGCTGTAAATCATCTAATTCATGGATTAATTTATCTAGGGTCTCAGGATCTGCCGCTTCCATGTCGTGGTGAATTTGATTCAGACGATGATGCACCTGATTGGCTTCTTCAAAAACCATCCAAAATTCTTCCCGTACCGTGCGACTGGGATCTACTTCAAATTCCTGGGTCAGATAACCGATATGTAAACTCGCGGGGCGAATAATTTCCCCAGAGGTCGGCTCGATATCCCCCATAATTATTTTTAACTGAGTCGATTTGCCCGCCCCGTTGACCCCAACGAGTCCAATGCGATCGCCCGTTTTGACTTCCCAAGTGACATCCTTCAAGACCTCGCCCGTCGGATAAATTTTACTAATGTGTTCCAGTCGCAGCATTCTAGTCTCTCTACTTCTATCGAATTTAAAAGGATGGGATTTGAGGGTAGGCGATTTAAGCAAATACTTCATCAATAGCATAGCCCCTTGTTATCATAGCAAAAGCCCCGTTAGATAACGATAACTGGGTGTGACTCTTATCTCTTACACTAAAGAGAAGAATTTATTGGTTAAGGAGTGACTTAATTTTCATGAATCAATTACGTTTATTTACTCAAAAATACGGAAAAATCAATTTATCAAGCTTATTTCTAGCTAGCCTTGTTGCTTCTGCTATTTTTCCCCTTCAAGCTCAATCTCAAGTTACTCAGCTAGAAATTGCTCAGACTTTAACAGATACCCAGAAACAAGATATTAAAAAACAAGCTGAAGAATTTGTCGAATTATTAGGGAAGAAAAAGTCTAGCCAAGCCAGAGCGATTTTAGCTAAAAAACTCCAAAAAAATTGGACACCCGAACAAATTCAAGCTCTCTGGGAAACAGAAATTATTAGTCAATTTGGCCCTTTCCAAAAAGTCGTCAGTTCCAAGGCGATCGATATTATTAATGCTGATGTGGTAAAGGTGACCACTCAATTCGCTAAGGGATCTGAGGGCATTTTGATTACTTTTAATAAAAAACAAGAAGTGATCGCGGTCAATTGGCCTTCTAACAAAAGTATTGAGAAAATTGCTGAGGCATTTGTCAATGATATCGTCGCTAAAGATTATGCTCGTGCCAGAGGTTATCTCAGTCCTGCCCTCAAAACAGAATTTTTTGCTGAAAATATTGAAAAAAGCTGGGGAAATCTCGTTAAGCGGACTGGCCCGTTCCAAAAAATTCTAGATATTCAGCATCAAACAGGCGGCACAACGGCGGCGACAAATGTGGTGATTATCAAGATTCAGTTTGAAAAAGTAACTGACAATTTGTTTATTTTCTTTAATCAAGACAAACAAATTATCAATGTGGATTTTCCTGAATAGTTTTTTCTCTAAAATTTAGCATAAAGGCAGGTTATTCCTGCTTTTTTTTATTTCTAGAAATTGCAGTAACATCAAATCCTGTTCCCATCTTTCTTTTTATTTTCTTCTCTTTTTAATCGTTGACATAGTCCATTTTTAAGCTGAATTTCTTTTTTTATTCCGCTCTACCAATACGCGATTACCCTCATAATTGGCTATTTTGCTTTTTAAATATCTTAGAAAAGAGAAAATAATACGAAGAGGTAGGAATTGTTTCTTCCCAACCGTCCAATAAAATTCTCTTTGTTCTCCTGCGGTAACAGAAATATTAGATATTTTCTGAGAAAAAGCTTTTTCCAGAATCCCTAAATCATTTTGTACTTCTACAATGGCGTTAAATAAAATAGCAAAATGATACTCTTGGATATTAATAACCATTAATTCAATGTTAGTATTCTGTTTTTGCTGTAATTGCTTAAGAATAAGAATGATATCCGCTAACCAGTATAACTTAAGCTTAAAACCTGATAATTTGATTTTTGAACAATTGTAAATGATTTGATCGGGTAAATCTAAAACATTAATCGCTAAATTGTTAAGTTCTAAAACTATCTTTTCAGTATTGATATCACGGTATAAAATAGACCCCCATAAACGCCAGTGTAACTGTAATCTATCGCCAACATTATTCCAACAATAAACACTAGAATACAATTCGATAAATGATTCTTTTATCTCAACCTTAAAACACCATCCCAACTCTTTTAATACTCTGAGTGAATTGTCAAAATTCTTTAAATCAATCATTAATTCAAGATTGTTAATCATGCGATCGCCTAAATTTGCATAGATAGAAAGATTCATGGCTATATCACCTAAAATGAGATAGGAAATATTTGCTTCAGAAAAACCAATACAAATCTTAGTTAATTCAGATAAAAATAATTGATTTTTAGTCCAATTTCTTCGATAAATACCTTTCAATTGAGTTATTTTATGATCATTTATGCCGCTATTTAATAAGTTGCGATAAAGTAAAGGAAGTAAAGGATAAGCGTCTAATTCTATATTTTCAATATCAATGCGATCTTTCCATTCATTCCAAGATTTCAAGCAAAGAGCCTGATCACCCAGCGCGGCTTGCAATAGTAGCTTTTTTTCTATCGATAAGCTTTGTGAGAAGTCAAAATAAATATTTTTTTCATTTATTTTAGTCATATAAATTTAATTTTTAGGTTGCAAATAACTCGAATTAATTAAAGAAAATCCATTGTCAATTTTAAGAACTGTTCCCGTTGTAAAGTAAGAAAAATAATCAGCACTTAAATAAACTGCCGCTCTACCAATATATTCTGGATTAATGCTACTTTGGCGTAGAGGACTACTTTTATGATGATAAAGATCGCCATTTTCTTGTTCTTTTGTCCAGCCTGGTGCAATACCATTTACACGAATACCATGCGGGGCTAATTTTAGTGCTAATTCCTGAATTGTCATGGCGATCGCGGCTTTAGAAGAAGAATAAGCAATATCTTGAAACATTAAATCTTGATGAATAGAACTGAGAAAAAGAATAGAACCTTGAATTTGATGTTCAATCATTGTTTGAGCCATAGAATAAGTTAGTTGCAATGGGCCAAATAAATTGGTTTCAAAAACATCCCGAATTAATTGAAGATCTAGTGGATTAAATTCTGCTGAACGTTGGCCATGGATTCCCACAGAATTAACCAAAATATTTATGGTGATATTCTGTTCTTTCAAGTCATTAATTAATTTATTAACCTGATCTGGGTTAGAAATATCAGATAAAAAACCTTTGCTGATTATACCC
>JBEIFD010000295.1:0-5391 GCA_040382535.1 Merismopediaceae cyanobacterium | reverse complement strand
TTTTTTTTTAATAATAGCCTTTTCTTCCCTTGTATGATTACTTCTTTTTCAAAATATATTTCTCTCTTTTTTTCTGTATTTTTTGTAACAAATAAGATGCGATTACCGTGCCTCACTCATGCGACTACCGCTATATTAGGGGCTGAGGAGTTACGCAAATTGGTGATATTTAAGACGCGATCGCTTTAAAAACAATTGATTGTTACGCGATCACCATTCCTAAACTCAGTAAAACGCGATGCCTTGCGTCTATTAATTAATACTGCCTATATTGTCACAGTTAAAAGTCATCCTAGAAAAGATTTAGTTACGCAATTAAAAACTATTTTACAACGTTTTCGACTTTTCTTTCCTGAATATAAAGATCAAGATTTTACCAAACTTAGTTAGTTAGTTTTAAATGCACGATAAAAAAACAGAAACAAAAGAGACAAGGGACAATCCCTGCCTTAATGACATCAGCAACCTCAAAAAATTAGATCAATGAATGGGGTTGGCGGAATTGATAAACATCTCCAATGACTTGTACCCAACCTTGGGCAAGGGAATCTAACAAGCGATCGCTGCAAACAAGTCAATAATAGGCTAGAGAAAAGTAGAAGCTCAAAAATTCGGGAAAATAACGAGTTAAAGCTTTTTTCCAAGGTCTATCGTAATCATCGCTTGGATTGTTCATCTTGTCATGATATTACCAAAATGCGATCGCGTTCTAGAAAATTTTTCCTATCAGTTCAACAATCTGGGAAGAGAGCGAATAGGGTGTAAAGTAATAATGCTAATTTGAAGAGCCGATAAAAGAAATTGTGTCTGATTCCAAGAAAGCCTCCCGTTCTGTCGCCAATATCGCTGGTATTGTGGCGATCGCGACTCTAATCAGCAAAGTTTTTGGGTTAGTACGCGAACAAATCATTGCGGCGGCCTTTGGGGTGGGAGCGGTGGTCAATGCCTATTCCTACGCCTATGTCATCCCTGGATTTTTGTTGATCCTCCTCGGTGGCATCAATGGCCCCTTCCACAGTGCCTTAATTAGTGTTTTATCCAAACGGGACAAATCCGAGGCGGGGCCGCTAGTTGAAACCGTCACAACCCTAGTGAGTATCATTTTACTGGTTGTAACGATTGTTTTAATTGTTTTTGCTGGTACTTTTATTGATCTCCTTGCTCCAGGCTTAGATCTTCATTCCAAGGCGATCGCCGTTCAACAGTTGCAGATCATGGCTCCCCTGGCATTACTCGCAGGATTAATTGGTATTGGTTTTGGAGCCTTAAACGCCGCCGATCAATATTGGCTTCCTAGTATTAGTCCGTTACTTTCTAGTATTACGGTTATTCTTCCGCTAGGTATTGCTCTAATTTACCTTGGCCCTAAATTAAACACTCCCCAATATGCTCTGCTTGGTTCCTTATTATTAGCGGGTGGAACAATGGCGGGTGGAGTTTTGCAATGGTTGTCTCAAATTGCGGCTCAAGGTAAAGCGGGTATGGGCAAACTGAGATTCCGTTTCGACTGGCGGACTCCAGGGGTTAGTGATGTCATGAAAGTAATGATTCCCGCTACACTCTCTTCGGGAATGCTCTATATCAATGTTTCAACCAATCTCTTTTTCGCTTCTTTTATTGAAAATGCGGCGGCATCTATGCGTTATGCCAACTTTATTGCGCTGACCCCTCTGGGGATTATTTCTAACATGATTTTAGTCCCCTTTATGCCCATTTTTTCGAGATTAGCCGCGCCCGAAAATTACTCTGAACTCAAGCTCCGAATTCGTCAGGGTTTACTGTTAACCGCCCTAACCATGTTGCCTCTGACTGCTATTTTCATGGGTCTTTCCTCACCCATTGTCCGTATTATTTATCAGCGAGGAGCTTTTAATGCCGATGCTTCCCGTGATGTCATTCCCGTTTTAATGGTCTATGGAGCAGGGATGTTTTTCTATTTGGGACGCGATGTCTTAGTTCGGGTTTTTTATGCCTTAGAAGATGCGAATATTCCCTTTCGTGTTAGTGTTATCAATATCTTTCTCAATGGCTTACTTGATTTTCTTTTTTACAAGCCCCTGGGTACTTCAGGTTTGGTATTGGCGACTGTTAGCGTTAATGTTATTTCTATGATCATTTTTCTGGTAATGCTCCATCGTCGTCTCAATGGCTTACCCTGGGGAGAATGGTTACTATCCCTTTTCAGTTTGACGGGGATAAGCGCGATCGCGGGTTTTGCGGGTTGGGGAGTCAGTGGACAACTCGAAAAAATGCTGGGGACGGGTAATTTAGTTTTAGAATTATTACAGTTAGCAATCTCTTGTGGCGTGGTTGTGGGAATTTTTGGCATCTTCGCTATGCAATTGAAGTTGCCCGAAGTTGACATATTAACAGAACGTATCACCAAAAAAATCAAAAAATCCTAAAGTTTCCCCAAGGAGGAAAAATTATCCGTGTTAGATATTAAACAAATTCGTGACAATCTCAGCTTAATTGAAGAAAAATTAAATAATCGTAACAGTACGGCAGAATATGGTGAAACACTACAAAACATTTTAAAATTAGACCAACAGCAACGGGAATTAGAAGTCACCCGCACTCAGCTAAATGCTCGGAGTAACGAAATCGGAAAATTAGTCGGTCAAAAAAGTCGTCAAGAGGAAAATTCAGAAGAAGTTGCCGCACTAAAAATGGAAGGTCAAGAGATTAAAAATCAAGTCAGTGAATTAGACCCCCAGGAAAAAGAAATTAAAACCCAATTAAGAAATTTACTCTTACAATTACCCAACTTACCGAGTGATTCCACGCCGATTGGTAAAGATGAAAGAGAAAATGTAGAAATTCGTCGTTGGGGCGATGAATATTTACCAAGTAATCCTAATATTTTGCCGCATTGGGAAATTGGAGAAAAGCTCGGTATTCTGGATACCAAAAAAGCAGTTAAAGTTGCCCAAAGTCGTTTTGTTAGCTTAATGGGAGCAGGAGCGGCCCTAGAAAGAGCGTTGATTAATTTCATGTTAGATAGCCAAATTAATGCGGGTTATCTGGAAGTTTTACCTCCTATTTTAGTCAATAGTGATTCTCTAGAAGGTACATCCCAACTGCCCAAATTTGCTGAAGATCTTTTTCAATGTAAGGATGATGATTTATGGTTGATTCCAACGGCAGAAGTTCCCGTCACTAATCTTTATCGAGATGAAGTGTTAGAGGCGGAACAATTACCGATCAAACATTGTGCCTATACCCCTTGTTTTCGTCGAGAAGCAGGGAGCTATGGACGGGATACGAAGGGATTAATTCGCTTACATCAATTTAATAAAGTTGAATTAGTCAAACTGGTTAAACCTGAAACTTCAGCCGCAGAACATGAAGCCCTCGTTCAAAATGCAGAAGCCATTTTACAAGCCTTAAAATTACCCTATCGCGTCATTGAATTATGTACGGGAGATCTAGGTTTTGGGGCGGCGAAATGTTATGACCTAGAAGTTTGGTTGCCTTCTTCAGAAACCTATCGAGAAATTTCCAGTTGTTCCAATTTTCATGATTTTCAAGCACGAAGAGCTAATATTCGCTTTAAAGAAAAAGGTAAAAAAGGAACCCAATTTGTCCATACTTTAAACGGTTCTGGGTTAGCGGTGGGACGAACCATGGCCGCGATTTTAGAAAATTATCAACAAGCTGATGGAACAGTCAAAATTCCTGATGTTTTACAACCCTATTTGAGACGGGAGACTCTGTAACTATTCAATGGCGATCGCCAGAATGTATCCGCCCTGGGGTAGCATAATTAAAGATAAATTGAAAGACCGATCAACACTGGAACTCGATACGGTAGCATTTGATCAGTCAAAAAAAACTAATCATTGCTGGGGAGAATGGGAAAATGGCGTTTGTAGTGCGTAAACCCTTGTTGGTCGGGGGAATGGGGCTTTCTCTATTGCTGTTAGGATGGCAGAGTTTTCATACCCAAATCTTAGATGCCAGTCAATGGCTTTTTTGGGGAACAGCAGGCTTGGGATTTGTTGCTTGGAAGTGGAAAAGCCGATCGCCGAACGTGATTGTTTCGCCTGTCGTTCCTCTCACACGACAAATTGTTGAAAACGCGATCGCTGATTCCCAGGTAATGTTGGAGCATTTAGCCGCAGAAGTGCCTGAGCAGGATATAACGGAACTTAGTCAAAGATTGGCATCATTATCCCAGGAATTTGACCGTAAAATGCTACAAATTGGCATAACAGGCGGAAAAGGAACGGGAAAAAGTACTCTCTCAAATTTATTAACCCGAAAGTTTCCTGAAGAAAGCTTAATCTGGCGAGAAACGGAGCCTTTATTAGTCGCAGAAAATAGAGAAAAATCCATTGCAGATCTCAAAGATTTTGATATTACCTTATTTTTAATTACGGGCGATCTCACAAATTCAGAATGGGAATTTCTACAAATTTTAAATCGTTCCCACCATCGTCTCTTATTACTCTTTAATAAACAGGATCAATATTTACCCGAAGAAAGAGTAGAAATTTTTCAAAAAGTACAGCAGCAAGTTAGTGATATTCTAGATGAATTTAGTGTATTTTCGATTTCGGTTGCCCCCAAACCTTTAAAGGTCAGAAAACATCAAGAAGATGGAACGATTGAGGAATATTTAGAAGAAACCAAGATTAATTTAGAACCCTTAAATCAATATTTATTAACTCTCGTTAGTCAAGAAAAACAAAGCCTAATTCTAGGAACCATTTGGCGACAAGCTCAACAGATTAAACAAACTGCTAAAGATCAATTAAACCAATCTCGACGCGATCGCGCTTTACCTGTGATTGAACAGTACCAATGGATATCGGCAGGAACGGCTTTAGTAAACCCAGTCGCGAGCTTAGATTTGTTGGCAACGGCGGCAATTAATGGTCAGATGGTCTTAGATTTAAGTGCTATTTATCAACAAAAATTTTCCTTTTCTCAATCTCAAAGTGTTGCGAAAGAATTAGGAGAATTAATTTTTAAACTGGGCTTAGTGGAATTAACGACTCAAAGTTTAGGCAGTTTGCTCAAAACTAATGTTGTGACTTATTTAGCAGGAGGCGCGATTCAAGGTATTAGTGCCGCCTATTTGACTCGTGTTGCAGGATTGAGTTTAGTAGAATATTTCCAAGCTCAAGAAATTAGTATGCAAACAAAAGAAGGGCTAAATGTAGAAAAATTGGGATCAATACTACAACAAGTTTTTGCCCAAACTCAACGCTTAAATTTATTACAAGATTTTGCGAAAAACGCGATCGCCCATTAGACTTGTCCGAAAATTAAATTTTTGGTAAAAAAGAGAAAGAAATATCCAAAAAGCTAAATAAGAAATGATGACTCCTCTTGAACATATTCGTCAAAATCCAAAAAAATGTAAACAGTTAACGGGTTTGTCTT
>JBEIFD010000294.1:0-5415 GCA_040382535.1 Merismopediaceae cyanobacterium | reverse complement strand
TTTGAAAACTCAATAGAAGGCACTTTGCACGTTGTCTTGTTTGATGATGCTCACTATATCGGTAAATACGTTCTAGCATTTTTTGGGTTTCCCCGCTTAAATCACGAATAAATCTCATACTTGCCTCTTTCTTGATTCTTTAAAAGACTATCATAATTCTTTGCTTAATTGGGTAATTAATTTTACCGACCTACTTATAACTTAATAGAGTTAGTATGGCATTCAGCGAAAGAGTTTATTGCAAACCGTCTATTTAAGTCAATAGAAGAACTAGAAGAACTCCTTAACCGATTACTAAATCAGGGGGAGCTAGTTATAAATTGGGGGCGGAAGCTAAAAAATAAGGGTAACGCTGTCAATGCAGTTTAGATGCTCAACAGCTTAGTTGCGTACTTGACATATTAAATCGATAAAATTAACTCAAGCGAAAACAAGTGTATCTTGTTTATAGGCAAATCTAAGTAGGTAGGCACAATTATTTTTCTAGAGAATCGAGTCACAGCAAGACTTTCAGGGTAATCCATTTTACATTTAATTCCAACCACCTACTTATAACTCTTATAGGAGAGATTCCAAGATTTTTTAGCATATTATTGAAATAATACAATAAAAAAGACAGAATTTATGCAAAACTGTCTTTGATCCATTTTTCCGTGATCGCTGCTTTCAGATGGAGCCAGCAACCGAACGATTTACGAATTACCGATAGACTGGAACATAACATCGCCATAAACCTTTGGCTATTCAAGATTGAAGTCTGAGATATAGATCTTCTGCGATCAATGTTGAGGAAATTTATATTGATCGCCGATAGTCGCGACATCGAAAAAGCTCAATCGATAACTGACTTCTAATTTCTCCCTTTTAAAGCCTTTTGGAAATTTTTACGATAGGCGGGATTCATCACCAACAGAGCAGGCCAAAGTAAAGAGAGCGTAATCCGAGTCGGCAAACTACGACCAAAATTTGTCTGGGAATAACCCGACCAAAATTTCCAGATCCCCCCGATATAAACAAGCCCTAAAACTAATCCAATAATTCCACCCATAATTGCCACAAATTGAATAAACGACTTTGAATAAAGGTTCAGTCCTATTTTATCAACTTTGGCTGATGACTTCCAAAGGACGAACCTGATTTAATAAAGATTGTAATCCATCGCCTTCTAAAACCTCCGTTGTTAATAATTGACTGGTCATCGTTTCCAATAGCTCTCGATTATCCCGAAGAATTTGTAATGCTTGCTCGTAGGCGACTTCTACAATCTGTTTCACCTCCTCATCGATCGCCTTACCCGTATCTTCACTCAAGGAACGGCGGGGACTGCTTTGACCATTACCAAGAAAACTGTTCGCAGACCGTTTTTCGTAGGCTAAAGGGCCTAAAGCTTTACTCATGCCGTAGAGAGTCACCATTTGCTCGGCAATATCCGTTGCCCGTTGTAAATCATCCGAGGCTCCATTGGTCACACTCTGAAAGATCAACGCTTCTGCGGCTCGTCCTCCTAGTAACATGGCGATTTGTTGGCGAAACTCGATTTCTGTCATCAAAAAGCGGTCTTCTGTCGGTAATTTAAGGGTATAACCCAAAGCGGATAGACCACGCGGCACAATGGAAATTTTAGAAACCTTCCCGCCCCCTGGCATAACCGCTCCAATAATGGCATGACCAACTTCGTGGTAAGCAACAATTTTTTTCTCTTGTTCCGATAAAACGCGGCTTTTCTTTTCTAGACCCGCAATAACGCGCTCGATCGCCTCTTGAAAATCCTTGAGAATAACCTTATCTCGTTGATCACGGGCCGCCAACAGAGCCGCTTCATTGACCAAGTTGGCTAAATCTGCCCCCGCAAATCCTGGCGTTTGGGTTGCAATGCCCTTTAATTCGACTCCCGCTTCTAGTTGAATTTTTTTGGCATAGATCTCTAAAATTGCCAATCTTCCTGCTAAATCAGGGCGATCGACTAATACCTGGCGGTCAAATCGACCTGGACGCAATAGAGCAGGATCAAGGGTTTCAGGACGATTGGTGGCGGCTAGAACAATCACCGTCGAATCACTGGCATTAAAGCCATCCATTTCGGTCAATAACTGATTGAGGGTTTGTTCCCGTTCATCATTGCTCCCGCTCGAAGATTGGCCGCTACTGCGAGACTTACCGATCGCATCCAACTCATCGATAAAAATAATGCAAGGAGCCTGTTCTTTCGCTTGAATGAACAAATCGCGTACCCGTGCGGCCCCCGTTCCCACAAACAATTCCACGAATTCCGAAGCAGAAATACTAAAAAACGTTACCTGGGCCTCTCCCGCCACCGCCTTAGCCAGTAGGGTTTTTCCCGTCCCTGGTGGCCCGACTAATAAAACCCCCTTGGGGATACGTGCGCCAATTTTATGAAACCGTTCAGGATTTTTTAAAAATTCTACGATTTCCACTAATTCCGTTTTTGCCTCTTCCGCTCCTGCAATATCAATAAACGTAATTTTTTCCGATTCTCCCTCCACATACATTTTCGCCTTACTTTTCCCAAAAGCCAAAGAATGCTTATCTTCTCCCCGATACAGAATAAATTGCATCGCAAAAACCAAGATCAGGGGCGGAATAACCCAAGCTAATATAGTTGAAATCCAATTGGGGGAAGGAGCGGGGGCGGCTTCAAAGAGAACTCCTTTGTTTTGTAACCGTTCAGGAAGTTGGGGATCGTAGAGGGGAATTGTTCCCAATAATGGCTCTTCATTGCTCTCCGTCGGACTACTCTTATTTTCAGTAATATCCCCCGTACTATGAAAGGGATTTTTCGATTCCGTCTCCGTTTTCAGGGGATTACTGGGCATCTTAAATAGATCGGCACCAGGTTGCAATAAAGAAGGTTTGAGTTGGTAGAGGATTAATTGATCGCCTACCTTCACACGGGCAACCCTCCCCTTATCCACGTCATTGAGAAATTGGCTATAGGGTCGTAACGGAATTTTTTCTGGCGATCGCGGGAAAAAAAAAGCAATCAGAAAAAGGACACCCGCTGAAGCCAACAACAAGCTACCTAAAGGGGATAAATTCGGTAATTTTAGCTTTTTTTTAGGGGTTAAACTCATAATTACTTGAACTAGCTCAAACCATTAGATCATTTAATCAAACGAGATAAAGGCGGAAAGGCCATCAGCCTAAACTTAATCTTAACCTAAGAGCTTGGTGATTCCCCTCGACCTTACGAATGTTCTTTCCTGACTAGATTAACGCAGGTGATAACAACAACCCTCCCATGCTTAGCAGAAAAAATAAACTTTCTGCTTGTCAAACGCCCATATATTTGTTAAGCTAGTTAAGCGTGAAAAAGAGCCGGGATAGCTCAGTTGGTAGAGCAGAGGACTGAAAATCCTCGTGTCACGAGTTCAAGTCTCGTTCCTGGCATCACTAAACACTATATGTAGTAAGGCTTTTAGCACTAAAACGCTATGGGTAGAATTTATAGAAACTGGACTTAGGACTAAACTGGACTAAATCTAGTCTAAGTAAAAGTTTGGAGATCATCATCTGAGGTATTTCGAGGGGTGAAACCGTGAGAATTATTCTTTCCCCTATTGAGATACCTCACTAATTGATTAAAATTAGTTTCGAGTTTTGAGACTCTTTGCTTCATATCCTCAAATTTCTCGTCTTTGAATTCTAATTTCAGTAAAATATTCTTAAATTCTCCTTTAATTTCTTCGTCAAAGAGAGACAGTCTATTTTCTAGTCGGCTTAAAAAAAAGGTAATGGTAACACTGGTTGCTATTACAGATAGAAGGATTGATCCTGCTGGTACTACCCAGCCTGGGATGTGCATCCCCCCAGCATCCTCGTTTCTAGGTTGTACGGCTAAAAAATATCTCTGCATAATTATCCTGCGATCGCTACGCGAATTTCTTGGGTCTGGTCAAGGGGAAAACTCTCGACTTCATACTCAAGCGAGAGAGTTTCTTGGATTAAGCGTAAATGGGGAGTATTCGCGGCTAAAATTCCGCTTGTTGGGTTGCTTGCATCATAGTAGGTTGTGGGAATAGCCAGCCCCGCCACACGGTTGTTAAGTAGATTTGTCCGATTGGTTATCGCACTGGCAACCGATGAAGTTCGTAATGTGCTTTCGACGATCGCGGCGTGCATGATCGCAAAAATCCAATCCCGACTATCAACGCTCACCGATGAAGGGGTAACGGCTCCATAGGTATTAGCGAGTGAGTGAGGGAATAGAATTCCCGCCCCTGAAATAGCCCCCCCATCCGTCACCAAACTGGCATTAGGGAAAATGTCAGCAATACTCGCTTTGCCTACGGTGCTAGGAGGTAAAGGCACTGGGTAAAAGGTGCGAGTACTGTAATCCTGAATGAATTGGGTGATAAAGCTCACGGTTTCGGTAAATCGGTTTGTTCCCGTTCCCGATGGGCTTCCCTTAGTAATGCTCACAATGCCCAAGGGGGAAAGACCCGTGAGTCTTGCGAATAGTTGATTAACCAATCCATAGATTATTTTTCCTTCCCATAAAATATCAGTCTGGTTATTTGCGAGTTCTCCTGCGGTGATGCCCTGGAGATTTGCGATAGGAATAAAAACGCCTGGGAGAACGCCATTTTCGGCATTCGCTGTTACGGCTTGAGAATAAATAATTGGAAACATAACTTTTTACGGTAAGGATGTTAGTTCAAGAATCCGAATAGCGATCGCGTCAATCGTTGAGGGGGATAGTTCTAATTGAGAGCCTTCATCAAGGGATAAAGTCGCCTGAATGGGAATATAGGGAGTCCAGACAGTCGTTTGCCATTCAGTATTTGTATCCCATCGTCGTTGTCCTCGAATGGCAATTCTGCGATCATTTATTGCCATCCCATCAGGGAAAAAGAAAATTTGTCCCCCTTTGTTGAAACTGGGGTAAAGTCTCCGCACTCCCATCAAAGTAAAAGGATTGTATTCCGCCTGGGCAATTAGCCCATACCAAGGATAGGGAAGCCAATGAGGATCGCTAGGGTCAGAAGGGTTATAGATTTCATGCGTGACCTTAACAAAATCCCCTTGGAATGGTTGCGAGAATTGCCATTCTTTAGAAGTGACAATTAGGCTATTTTCTACCCACTGAGGCATGAGATCAACCCTCGCAACTCCAATTCAGATTCAATACGGGGAAGTTCGTTGATAATAGGACTTACGCATTGTCAAAAAACATGATGTATGCACCAAGGCGGAATGGTATCAAAAACTACTTTTTCGATGGATTAAAAAGATAATTTAAGGGATTTTGCCATCTTTTCTCTCAGTATGCGAATTTCTTAAAATGCCTCAAATGGCGGCACTGGTGTAGTTTGATTAAAGGCGAAAAAAGTTATGGTGTAAGGCTTAGAGGAAATGGGGAAATAATTAAAACCTAGCCATATCCTGATTTTTATT
>JBEIFD010000293.1:0-5438 GCA_040382535.1 Merismopediaceae cyanobacterium | reverse complement strand
TCCTAGTTTTTCCATTTGTTGAGCGAGATCCGTTGCTTCTACGGTGGAAGTTTCTAACCATCCCCGTGTTGCGACTTTGCCATTGCGTGCATCAATGCCGACGACAATTTGTTTGGGAAATTCCTGACATAAACTCGCGACTAATTCGGGTTGTTCTACGGCAACGGTTCCTAAAATAACCCTTCCCACGCCAATTTCTAGTAATTTAATCACACTAGCGCGATCGCGTAAACCGCCTCCCACTTGTACGGGAATATCAACGGCTCGAATAATGGCTTCAATGGCGGCTAAATTCACAGGCTGTCCCACTTTTGCGCCATCAAGATCGACTAAATGTAAACGAGTGGCTCCCTGCTCTGCCCATTGTCTGGCAACTTCAACGGGATTTTCGTGATAAATCTGGGATTGTTGATAATCGCCTTGGTAAAGTCGGACACAACGGCCATCAAGTAAATCAATTGCGGGTAAAATTTCCATTACAGTTAGATAATTTAGATGATTGGGACAACACAGTAAACAATTTATTTTACATTTTATCGAATAGTATTAACGTTTAAAAATAGATGAATTCATAAATAAAAAAATAGCTTGATCGCCTCATTCTTCTGCTGTAATTAACTGCATCGCCTCGTTCAGAATAAGATTACGATCAATCATTGCTGCGATCGCTTCTGCCTCATAGATTCCTTCAAAGGCTTCCAAAGCGGCTCCTTTTAAAGCGGAAGGATAGGCATCTTCCAAGGTTTCCCGTAACTCTGAAGGCATTAAGTATTGCCCCCCTGCTTTACGACGTTTGTTAGTGCGTTGAATTTGTTTAATTGCATTAAAAATCGAAGTATCCCAGGAGCGTGTCGTTCGTTTTTCAGATTGTTGTTTAATCAAATGTAATAATAAAATAATACCAAAACTAAAAATTTTATTTAGCTTGTCATCCTTGCTCATCTCCGTCATTTCCTCTACTAATAACAAGGCTTCAGAGATGTTTCCTCCGAGCAATAATGTCTTAAGTTCCAGTAATTCTTCCATTGCTTAGATCTCTTCTCCCAGAATTAACTGCATTGCCTGACTTAAAATGCTATCACGATCAAACATTTCAGCGATTTCTTTTGTATTATAACAACCGCCAAAGGCTTCCGCCGCCGCCCCCGACAAAGCAATTCGATAGGCATCTTCTAATGCTTCTCTGAGTTCTGTTGATGATAAATAGTAACCTCCTGCCTTTCTTCGTCGATTGTTTTTTTGAATTTCATAGACAGAATTTTCAATGGATAGATCCCAAGAACGAGTAGTATGTTTTTCTACGTGTCGTTTGATTAAATGCAACAAAAGAATTTTGGCAAAACTAGAAATTCTGTTCAGCTTATCATCTTTGCTCATCTCTGTCATTTCCTCTACCAATAGCAATGCTTCAGAGATGTTTCCTCCGATTAATAATGTTTTAAGCTCCAGTAATTCTTCCATTTTTTAATCGTTTTTGTGACTTCACTAATTCTGTTGATTTTATCCCATTCTAATTCTAGTTTATAAAAAAATTATCTAAAATTTCAGGTTTACCATGATTTTACAACCATGCAAGGTCTCTTTAATCGGTTCAGGAGTGGGCGCGATCGCAACAGACTTGCTTCTTTTAAAGTTTTTAGCCGAAAGAAGGGTTTAGATTGTCTAATTATAGATAAAATTGAGATATTATTAGCAAATTTAGGGGATCAATGGTCATTACCGACTGTGAAGAGAATGTTTCGGCAGTCAAATTTTGAGGCAATTAGGAAACTGTCTGACCTTCCCTTTCATCTTCCCTATCCCTTGATTAACTGGAAGTAACGTTAATGAATTTGAGTGAGGATGCCGTGAATAAGATTTTAGTTTGGGGAATGGGATTTGTTTTTTTAGGATCTCAAGCAGTAAGTGCCGCTCCTATCAAGCGTTACGGGAGTCAACCGCCCGCAGATATTATTATTAATTCTGGTTCCCAATCCCCACCTGCTCCGCCATCCCCCCAATATCCCTCTTCTCCTAGTCCCCAGGCTAATAATGCCCGTTTCAGTTGTACATATTCTAATGGGGAGCCAACGGTAATGTATAACCCCGACAATCAGCCAGGCCGCTCCTATCCCTGGGCAGTGCCAAGAACCTTGGGAGATGGTTGGACAGCAGAACGTCGTTGCCAGGAAATTAGTCAGCGTTTGGAAATGTATCGTCCCGATGGGCTAGAAGAACTCAAAACAGGTCAAGAAAATAATTATCAAACTATCTGTGTCACGACCCAACAGGTTCCTAGTTGTCGCATTGTCCTCACCATTCCCCCTGATCAAAGTGCTGAAATGGTTCGCGATCGCGTTTTTGAATCCATCGCGATCGCCGATAGTGGCCAAATGACCCAGGGAGTTAACGCCTACACAGGTGGACAAAATAATAACTTTTTGAATCAACTGGGTCAATTGCTGGGAGGAAAAGCTTCTGCCCAAGCACAAAAAAATCCCAAAAATACCAATGGGATTAATCTAAAACCGTTTCTTGCCCAATCAGATGGTGGAACAGGGGAAAAATTGAAAAAATCCGTTAGTAAATCAACTTCCCAGCGCTCGTCCCATCGTTTGAATACAAATAAATTTCGTTAAATACAGGTAGATACAAAAAAATTATCGGTGTTTATCTGTCTCTATTCAGAAACACCGATACAGCACTTTGCCTGATCACACCGTACAGACAAAAATCGAAAAAGCTTACTCAGCAAGGCTTGTAGAAAAAAACTGTTCGTGAAGATCTCGATAAGTGCTGTAATTATCACTCTATTAACAATTCATGATCCGTATCTTGATTATTTTTTAGGGTTAGCCAAATGTCGTTTGAAGGAAGCACCAAAAACCGCCGCAGTTGCCGCACCTAAAATGGTTAGGGGTTATGGTACCGCAACATTTTGTCCGCGAATCTTGTTATAGGAAGTGGCAACCGCATGGTTATCAGTTTCAAATCCAGTAGAGGTAAGATTCGTAAAAACAACTTTTCTGAATGAGGTAGTATCTGTCGCAAAGCTGAAAGCGTTATTCAGCAAACCCTATTTAAAAAATTAATCTAATGAGAAAAAAGTAGTACAAATGTATTATCTTGTTCCTTGAGCCAACCTGCGGAATGTGGGTTTTAAGGGGGATGCCGCAGGCAGGGGGATTAAACTTCTAAAGATATAAGAAGATGTGTGTACACGGTAGGTTTTTATCCAGGGGATTATTTCAATAAAATTAAAATTAAGCACCTTCGCGTAATTTATCCAGAACAGAACGATCTTCCAGGGTCGAAGTATCACCCGAAATTTCCTGACCTGATGCTAGGTTCCGCAACAAACGTCGCATAATCTTACCCGATCGCGTTTTGGGTAAAACATCGGTAAATCGAATCTCACTGGGACGGGCGATCGCACCAATTTCTTCGACAACGTGTTGCTTGAGTTCCTTGGCGAGGGATTCGCTAGGAGAATGTTGACCTTCTAGAATGACAAAGGCAAAAATCGCTTCCCCTGTCAGATCATCGGGTTTGCCCACCACTGCGGCTTCTGCTACTGAGAGATGGGAAACTAAAGCCGATTCCACTTCCATTGTGCCTAAACGATGACCAGAAACGCTAATCACATCATCAACCCGTCCCATGACCCAATAGTAACCATCCTCGTCTTTTCTGGCTCCATCCCCTGCAAAATAAACGTATTGTCCATTTTTCGGGGGAATATGCTCCCAGTAGGTACGACGGAAGCGGTCAGGATCACCATAGACATTGCGAATCATACTCGGCCAGGGGTGTTTAACAATCAGATAACCACCTTCATTGGCCTCAACGGCATTTCCCTCTAAATCGACAATCTCGGCAATAATTCCAGGAAAAGGACGGGTACAGGAACCAGGTTTAGTGGCGATCGCCCCAGGCAAAGGAGTAATCATAATCCCGCCCGTTTCCGTTTGCCACCAGGTATCGACAATCGGGCATTTTTCCTTCCCAATGACGCGGTGATACCACATCCACGCCTCTGGATTAATGGGTTCGCCAACAGTTCCGAGTAAACGCAAAGAGGATAGATTGCGAGCATTAGGAATGTCTTCTCCCATGCGAATAAAAGCGCGAATGGCCGTCGGAGCAGTATAGAAAATATTCACGCCATATTTTTCGATCACATCCCAAAAACAGCCAGGATTGGAGGGACGGGGAACGCCTTCATACATCACCGTTGTTGCACCATTGGATAAAGGCCCATAGACAATATAACTGTGACCCGTAATCCAACCGACATCGGCAGTACACCAATAAACGTCGGTATCTTTGAGGTCAAAAATCCATTTGCTGGTCATGTGGGTGTAGAGGTTATAGCCGCCTGTAGTATGCACGACTCCCTTCGGTTTGCCCGTACTGCCAGAGGTGTAGAGAATGAAGAGCATATCTTCGCTGTCCATCGGTTCGGCGGGACAGTCAGCAGAAACTTGGGCTTTGAGGTCATGCCACCAATGATCCCGACCTTCTACCCAGTTAATCTCTGCTTTGCTGCGTTGAACGACTAAGACATTTTGCACACTGGGCGCACCGTTTTCGATCGCCAGATCCACCTGTTCCTTGAGGGCGATCACTTTATCCTTGCGGAAACCTCCATCGGCGGTCACGACTAATTTGGCTTCGGCATCGACTAGGCGATCGCGGACAGCTTCGGCACTAAATCCGCCAAAAATCACACTATGAGCCGCTCCGATTCTGGCACAGGCCAACATGGCAATGGCCGCTTCGGGAATCATGGGCATATAAATCGCCACGCGATCGCCTTTGGTGACTCCCAATTGTTTCATCGCATTAGCAAAAAGACAGACTTCACGGTGCAATTCCCCGTAGGTAATGGTGCGAGAATCCCCAGGTTCCCCTTCCCAGATAATGGCCGCCTTATTGCGTCGCCAGGTGGTTAAATGACGGTCTAGACAATTATAGGAAATATTTAATTTGCCACCGACAAACCATTTGGCATTAGGCGGTTGCCAATCCAGTACCGTCTCCCATTTTTGGAACCAGTGGAGTTCTTGTTCGGCTAATTCTGCCCAAAAGCGTTCGGGATTTGCGGCGGCTTTACTATAGAGTTGCTCATATTCGCGGGGACTCCGCACATAGGATTGATTCGCAAATTCAGCAGAGGGACTAAAAGACCGCTCTTCATTAAGGATGGATTCGATATTGGATTCTGACATTGTTTTCAAATTATTGAGTTAGTACATTTTCTGCTATGTGTCGATTGTCTCAAATTTTGTACCATCTGGAAACGGGATCTAAATTTTACCAGCAATTCTAAATTTAGCGTTAGGTAAGGGTTGTAGAAAAAAGGATAATGGGAAAGGAGAACAAAATTGAAAACAGGAGGCAAAAAAGATGCAAGGGATAATTAGTATGGGTGGAGTTATAGCTTACTTGTTAGCAGG
>JBEIFD010000292.1:0-5451 GCA_040382535.1 Merismopediaceae cyanobacterium | reverse complement strand
AGATATTCAGAGGTAAATAACTTTTGTCAATCATTTGATTGAGAGGATCGGTAAGACCTAGAACACCGTAAACATTATTTTTTTCATCAATAAAAATGGCATATTTAGTCAAAAAACGTTCAACAAAGAAATTGCCCCTTACAAATCGTTTGAATTGAGATGCAACTGTAAGTTGTTCTGGCGTTAATTCGTCTGGATTCTCCCCTAAAAATTCATCAATAATCTTAATATTGTCATAAAGCTTGCTATGCACTGAAAATCTTTGCTCTGGATTTAAACCCAGAAAAAGTTTTGTAGAATTTATCTGTGGAAACAGTTCAAATTTTTGATTAACATACAGCAAAACTGACACGAAAACTGATGAAAAGAGTTCAAATTCTTGTTCGGAAAGGTTCATAATTAATCAACAATAAAGATTTGACAAGATTAGGGGAATACTTAAGCAAATAGTTATCCTTGCGATCGCGTCTAGTGGCATCATCTATCATTAATCAGCCAAGGAATGTATGGCTTGATAAGCCGCTTCTGTGTAAAGATCGTCGGGAGATTCGACGCGATCAACAAAAAGCATACCATTCAAATGATCTAATTCATGTTGAAAAATTCTAGCCACAAAATCACTAAATTCTTGTTTTTGTAATTGTCCCCATCGATCATAATACTCCACTGAGATCAACCGATGACGAGAGACTAATCCGCGTACACCTGCCACACTTAAACAACCTTCCCAGTCTTTCACCATTTCCGTTGAGCGATCGAGAATGCGGGGATTAATCATCGCGATCGGTTCCATTAAGGGAGCTTGGGGATAACGCAAATTAGGGCGAGATGCTAGAATAAACAAACGTTGGGAATGATACACTTGAGGGGCCGCGATTCCGACTCCATTCGCTTGCTGGGCAGTGCAAATTAAAGAATCAATTAATATTTGGGTTGAATCGTGATTGATCTCCACAACAGGACAGGCTATTTGTGACAAAATGAGCTGATCTCGTTGGGCAATCTTCAAAATTTGAGTCATACTAGTAAAACGTAATTTAGCGTCACGGCTTGTTAACAATTATACTATTTTTTAATTGTATTTTAAGAATAATATGTGCTATTGATTAGTAATCTAGTAATTCAAAGATTTTTTTCATAGATTATAAGGTTTTAATTTTTTTAAAAACTAATGACAGTTTCCTGTTAGGAGTTGAATCAATTGGTGGCTATTTCTTCCCAGGATCTCTGGAATCAAATACTAGAAAGACTCCATTTACAATTAACTCGTCCTGCTTTTGAAACTTGGATTAAAACGGCTGTCCTACAGGAAGTAACAGACAGTTATGTAGTCATTCGGGCAGAAAATCCTTTTATTTTAAATCATTTACAAAAACATTATTTACCGATTATTAGTAATGTTATTACCGAAATTTTAGGTTCTCCTTTGGAAGTTCAATTAACGACAACCGAAGGAGAAACTTTTTCTATTCTTAATCCTTTAAAAAAAGAAGATTTACGGGAAATAATTCCAAAAAATCCCCAATTAAATTCTAAATATAATTTTTCGCGGTTTGTCGTCGGCCCCACGAATCGCATGGCTCATGCCGCGTCTTTGGCAGTGGCCGAATCTCCTGGTCGAGAATTTAATCCTCTCTTTCTTTGTGGTGGCGTGGGCTTAGGCAAAACCCATTTAATGCAAGCGATCGCCCATTATCGATTAGAAATGTTTCCTGATGCCAAGGTTTTTTATATTTCAACGGAACAATTTACCAATGATTTAATTACGGCTATCCGTCAAGATAGTATGGAAAAATTTCGAGATCATTACCGAAAAGCCGATTTTTTATTAATTGATGATGTGCAATTTATTGAAGGCAAAGAATACACCCAGGAGGAATTATTTCATACGTTTAATACACTGCATGAAGCAGGAAAACAGGTCGTTTTAGCTTCAGATCGACCCCCTAAACGCATTCCGAGTTTGCAAGATCGATTAATTTCCCGTTTTTCGATGGGTTTAATTGCGGATATTCAAATCCCCGATTTAGAAACGCGCATGGCAATTTTGCAGAAAAAAGCAGAATACGAAAATATGCGTTTGCCCCAGGAAGTGATTGAATATATTGCCGTTCATTACACGTCTAATATTCGGGAATTAGAGGGCGCGTTAATTCGGGCGATCGCCTATACTTCGATTTCAGGGGTAACAATGACATTGCAAAATATTGTGCCAGTTTTAAATCCTCCCGTCGAAAAAATAGCCGCTTCTCCCGACATTATTTTAAAAACGATCGCCGAATCCTATCATGTTTCTGTAGAAGATTTGAAAGGCACTTCCCGCCGTCGAGAAATTAGTGTCGCTAGGCAAATTGGGATGTATTTAATGCGTCAACATACGGATTTGAGTTTACCCAGAATTGGGGAAGCCTTTGGTGGAAAAGACCATACAACGGTGATGTATAGTTGCGATAAGATTAATCAACTCCAACAAAAAGATTGGGAATTAAGCCAAACTTTATCCGAACTCAGCGATCGCATTAATATCGCCAGTCGTAATCAAGAATCATTTTAAGTTTCTCTAAATTTTTAACAAAAAATTGTATTTGGAAAACATAAAAAATCTCCGTAGGGACATAATATATTATGTCCTTAATCATTTTCTTCACTCGTGAATAATTCAACGAAAAAGCTCTATAATTTTGCTAAATTAAATAATAGAAATTTTTAAATACTGGCAATTCAAATTAATCTATCCTAGAGAGAGCATTTGTAAACTTATGTAACGCAGTTGTTAAGCTCTATTGCAACTTTCTCGCCCAAAGCGCGATCGCCTTTCTTTTATCTAGAAAGCTGTGATAGGATTCGATTCGTAGCACGTTGCAATTTTTCGTTTTAGATAAATTTTAGGAGATAAAGCTTTGGTATTACGGGTTGCTGTTGTGGGTTCAGGCCCGGCTGGTGCATCCGCCGCCGAGACACTGGCAAAAGCGGGTATTGAAACCTATCTATTTGAGCGTAAGCTGGATAACGTCAAGCCCTGTGGCGGTGCGATTCCCCTCTGTATGGTGAGTGAGTTTGATTTGCCCCCCGAAATTATTGATCGTCGGGTTCGCAAAATGAAGATGATTTCGCCTTCCAATATTGAAGTGAATATCGGTCATACGCTCAATGATGACGAATATATTGGGATGTGTCGTCGGGAAGTGTTAGACGGTTTCCTCCGCGATCGCGCTGTTAAATTTGGAGCGAATCTAATTAACGGAACGATGTATCAGTTAGATATTCCCCAAAATAATACCGATCCCTACACCCTCCACTATGCCGATCATGCCAATGGGCAAGCAGTGGGAGAAATGAAAACCCTCCAGGTCGATCTCGTTATTGGGGCAGACGGTGCGAATTCCCGTGTGGCTAAAGCCATTGATGCAGGAGATTACAATTACGCGATCGCCTTTCAGGAAAGAATTCGTCTTCCCGACGACAAAATGGCCTACTACGAAGATTTGGCTGAAATGTATGTCGGCGATGATGTTTCCCCTGATTTTTATGCTTGGGTCTTCCCTAAATACGACCACGTTGCTGTGGGAACGGGAACGATGAAGGTCAACAAAGCGAAAATCAAAGATCTCCAAGCAGGAATTCGCGCCCGTGCGGCCAAGAAATTAGAAGGCGGCGAAATCATCAAAGTTGAAGCTCACCCCATTCCTGAACATCCCAGACCTCGCCGTGTGGTTGGTCGGGTTGCCCTAGTCGGTGATGCGGCGGGAACTGTCACCAAGTCTTCGGGGGAAGGCATTTATTTTGCGGCAAAATCGGCGCGGATGTGTGCAGAAACGATTGTTGCTACCAGTAATAATGGTCAACGGGTTCCCACTGAAGCGGATCTCAAAACCTATATCAAGGAATGGGATAAGCGTTACGGCATAACCTATTTGGTTCTCGATATTCTGCAACGGGTTTTCTATCGGACAGATGCAACGAGAGAGGCTTTTGTGGAAATGTGTGCGGATATCGATGTTCAACGTTTAACGTTTGATAGTTATCTTTACAAGACGGTTGTTCCCGCGAATCCGTTGGTGCAAATGAAGATTACGGTGAAAACAATTGGGAGTTTGTTACGGGGTAATGCCTTAGCTCCTTAATTCGGTTAATTTTCGGTAATATAAAAGGGTGGGTCTCGGCTCACCTTTTTCTTTTAGAATCTAGTTTTGTCTGCACGATCATGCTGATAATCTGTTATAGACACTTTTTTTAAACTTTTCTAGAGGGAAATTTAACTAAATATATGCACATCATTAGCTATCGTCGGCTTCGTGAATATATTCGTGTTCACGTTGATTGTCGCGATGCTTTAGATAACTGGTTTAAAATTGCCAGTAAAGCTAGATGGTCAAATCTAGTAGAAGTACAGACAGTCTTTCCGACAGCAGAATCCGTTGGCAATTTTACGGTTTTTAATATTAAAGGTAATAAATACCGCTTAATCGTCAGTATTGATTATCGACAACAATTAATTTATATCAAGTATATTTTAACTCATAGTGAATATGACAAGGAGAAATGGAAAAATGACCCTTACTTTTAATCCTGAAAAATATAAAGAGCTATTATTCAACTATCAGCCTAAAATTATTAGAACTGAAGTAGAAAATGAGAAAGCTCTTGCAATAGTAGAAGAACTAATGCACAAAAAAGATCGCACACTTGAAGAAGAAGAGCTTTATGAATTATTAATTACTTTAATCGAAAAATTTGAACAGGAATATTATCAGCCAAGTTTGACAAGTACGCCTCATTCACTTTTATTGTTTTTACTAGAGCAACGGGGGCTAGAGCCAAAAGATTTAGTAGGATTAGTTGGCCCTGAGGAAGTAATTACTGATTTAGTTAATGGAGTTCAAAACACTTATAGAAAATACGCTATAATTTTAGGTAAGTTTTTTAAGGTTGATCCTAGTATTTTTGTTAACTAATTTTTTAGAAGATCTTTAATTTAAAAGAGGGATTTATGTCGTATCTTGCTATTAGTCAGTATTATCGAGATTTAGAGCAAATTATTCAGTATGGTGGTCGTCGTAATGAGCAGCAAATTCGCTTTGCTTTTCAACGCTTATTGAATGAATATTGTCAGGCAAAGGATTTTTTATTAGTACCTGAACTGCCTTATAAGGATAAAAGAATTATTCCTGATGGAACAGTTAAGGATGCTCTACGTTTGGATTGGGGTTATTGGGAGGCGAAAGATGAAGATGATGATTTGGACAAAGAAATTGAAAAGAAATTAGCCAAGGGTTATCCCGACGATAATATTTTGTTTGAGGATTCTCAGACGGCAATTTTGTTACGCCAGGGTGAAGTTTGTTGGCGTATTTCGATGCGTGATGAGCAAGCTCTTGATCAGCTTTTGACGGAGTTTATTAATTATGAACGCCCAGAGGTTAAGGATTTTCGCTCGGCGATCGCGGTTTT
>JBEIFD010000291.1:0-5483 GCA_040382535.1 Merismopediaceae cyanobacterium | reverse complement strand
TGACCGAAAGAATGCTAAAAATGTTTAAACGTTAATCATCAAAAAACTACTATGGCTAGAAAATCAAAAGAATTTCGTCAACTTTTTTGCCCCGATAGTGTCCAACAACAAAAATCGTCAGTATTCTCGTCTAAACGACAAAGAGAACTAGCGACTTTGAAACGTTTTAAACAGGAGATGGAAAACAATCCTGACTATGAAGGTACTGAGTTTGTTGAGAATCCTAAAGATTTCAGAAAAATGTCTGAGATCTTGCTTGAATATGTCCAACCTTTTCTAGAAAACACAGAAACCTATGAAGACCGTTCCAATTTGATAGACTTTGCAGTGATGGCTTGGAATTTGGCCCTGATTCCTGAAGAAAAACGTGAGGAACTCATCACGGAACTCGTTATGGAGCTTTTTTCAGAGCCAGAAGAAATCGAAGAACAAAAGAATCTTAAACGGCTGATGAACAAATTAATTAAACGAAAATTAAAGTTTTTTGCCGAGGAAGAACGTTTTGTGAAAGATTATAAACTAACTGAGAATGCGGGTAATATTCATCTTGCTGTTGCATCTTCTTTAAGTCTGTGATTTTTGGATACTTTTAAAGACGCGATCGCTTTCTGCGACCTAAAAAGTTTTAAGGGTGATCGCTGTCTGCACCACAATAAGCTGACTTTTGCTAAGATAAATGTACACTTTGACGTACAGAAATTCATGTCTAAATATTTGACGATCGCCCAAGCCCGAAAAGAATTTCTCAACTTGCCTGACGAACTGATCAATGAACCCGTGATCATTACTAAGCACGGTAAGCCTGTCATGGTGACGTTTAGTTATGAGCAAATTGAATCATTAGTAGAAACCCTGGAAATTCTCAATGATCGTGAAATTGCTCCCCTATTAGATGAAGCTATTCAACAAGATGAAACAGAAGAAAAAATTAATTGGGAAGAGGCAAAATCTCGATTAGGTTGGTAATGAAAAACTATCAAATTCAATTAATCCCTTTAGCATTAAAGCTTTTGGGTAAAATAAAAGACCAAAGAGAGCAAAAAATTCTCACAAAAAGAATTGAACAGCTAAGGCAAGAACCAGAGAAACAAGGTAAAGCCTTATCTGGAAAACTCAGGGGATATCGCAGTATTAGAGCCGTTGGACAACGTTATCGTATTATTTATCGTATTGACCAAGAAAATATTGTTGTTATTATTATTGGAGTTGGTATTCGTAAAGATGGAGACAAGGAAGATATTTATAACTATCTACAAAAAATTTTCGATCCCCTTGAATAATCTCTTCAATCTTCAAGTGCGATCGCCTTGCCAACGATTAATCGGGACACAATCAATCTCTAATTGATCGAGGGTACGCGCAATCACAAAATCCACTAAATCTTCAATGGTTTGGGGATTATGATACCAGGCAGGAATCGCGGGTACAATTCTCACATTGGCTTCTGCGAGGGTCGTTAAATTGCGGAGATGAATCACACTCAAGGGCGTTTCGCGAGGCACAATCACTAAAGGACGACCTTCTTTTAATTGGACATCTGCCGCCCGTTCCAACAGGTCTGAGCTTAAACCCGCCGCCAATTTAGCCACCGTACTCATGCTACAGGGAATAATAATCATGCCCATTGTACGAAAAGAACCACTGGCGATCGCCGCTCCCACATCTCCCCAACGATGACAACGAAGTTTGCCTGAGCTTAAAACGCCTGCTTGTTCACGCCAAAAAAGTTCCTGTTGATCAGGTTCAGGAGGCATTCGGATCGCTTGCTCGGCTTGCCAAACTTGATAGGTCGCCTTGGATGCCACTAATTCCACTGAGTAATCTGCTTCTAACAAAAATTTGAGGGCGCGGACGGCATAAATTAACCCAGAAGCTCCACTAACGCCTAAAATAAGCGGTTTATTCATTATAATTAAAATTAGGGGTTGGGAAAAAAGCCAAATAATTTGATGACACCAGCAAATAGAGCCAAAATAATGCCAACTAAAATTCCTCTATTAATAAATTCCTGGTTATCTAATCTTTTATCGATACCCGTGATTTTTTCATCTAAAGTACTGATTTGTCCTGATAATTTTTCATCTAAAGAATTTATTTGCCCTGATAATTTTTCATCCAAGGCATTCATTTGTCCTGATAATTTTTCATCCAAGGCATTTATCTGCCCTGATAACTTTTCATCTAGAATTTTGATTTCGCTCTTGATTTCTATCTGATTTAATTCTAGATTACTGAGTCGATTGTCAATCCGTTCTAGATGATTATCAAGTTTGCCGAGGATTTCTTTTAAATCGGTTTCGATAGTCGTTTTCATGGGCGATCATTACCTTTGAATTTAGGGATTTTTAAAGGAAATGCTGGTTGCTATTGATTTATTATGACATAAATAGCTTTTTTTGACTAATCCTGTGAGCATAGGTGAACATCACAATCAAGTCTTCTTAACAAGTTTAACTAATTTTTATGTGATTAATAAAGGTTAATGATGGAAAAAATACTACCAATTCGTCGCGAATTATTCCTTAATGATATCAAACTTTGCTATCGGGAATGGAATGAAGGGAAAACGCCTTTACTCCTCTTACATGGTTTAGCAGATCACAGTTTGGTCTGGTCAAATTTGGGGGATTATTTAGCCTCTGATTATCAGATTATTGCTCCTGATTTGCGGGGACATGGGGAGACCGAGAAGCCTGAAAGCGGTTATTCTTTTGAAGATTATATTGAAGATTTAGAGCAATTAATGATGGAATTAAACTGGGAATCTTGTCATGTTATCGGTCATTCCTGGGGAGCAAAATTAGCTTGTCTTTGGGCGACTAAACATCCTGAAAAGTTTCGCAGTTTGACTTTAGTTGATCCCTTTTTTATCGGGAAAATTCCTGATATTTTTAAGTTGACTTTTCCCATTCTGTACCGTGTCCTTTCTTTTTTAAAGTTAACCCAATCTTTCCCCAATTACGACGCGATCGCCGAAAAAGCGAAACAATTACCCGAATATCAAGGCTGGACTGCTTTACAACAGAAAATTTTTCAAGGAGCAGTAGAAGAAAAAGCCGATGGAAGTTGGAGCAGTAAATTTGTGATCCAAGCAAGAAATGAGATTTTTGATGAGGTGATGGCGATCGCGGGTTTGTCAGAAAAATTAGAGATTTCCAGTTTATTGATCAAACCGACCCAGGGCGTGAATCGATTCGCCTGGCAACTCAAACCCTATCAAAAGTATTTACAAAATCTAGAAATTCAAGAAATGCAGGGCAATCATTGGTCTTTTTTAGTGAATCCAACGGAATTTAATCCAATAATCGCTGAATTTTTAAACCGAGTCGCGCGATCGCCGAGAGCCTGAGTTTTTAGTCCACTGCTTCAACAACGGGAATAGGTAAAGAACCCAACACCTGATTTAATTTACCCGAACGATAACCTTCTAAATCCAGGGTGACGTAACTAAAACCATAATTCTGAAAAGCTTTAACGACTTGAGATAAATCCGTATTTATGACAAATTCCTGAATTTTTTCGGGGGGTAATTCAATTCGGGCCGTTTGTCCTTCCGATCGCACTCTCAGATTGCGATAACCCAATTTACGGAGATAAATTTCCGCTCTCCCCACTCGTTGTAATTTTTCTAAGGTAATTTCTTCACCGTAGGGAAAACGAGAACTCAGACAGGGTTGGGCGGGTTTATCCCACCAAGCTAGACCCAATTGCTTGGATAATTCTCGAACTTCTAGTTTGCTGAAACCTACTTCTGCCAAGGGCGATCGCACTCCCCTTTCCTTGGCCGCCTGAATACCAGGACGATAATCCCTGAGATCATCAGCATTTACGCCATCCACCACGTAGGGATAACCCCGATCTAGAGCTAAGGGCTTAAGGGTGTCATGAAGCTCACTTTTGCAGAAATAACAGCGATTAATCGGATTAGAAGTATAGTTGGGATTCTCCATTTCCTGGGTTTCGACAATTTCATGGGCAATCCCCATGCTTGCGGCTTGTTCCTCGGCTTCTACTAATTCTTCGGGCAACAATGAGGGAGAAATCGCTGTAATCGCCAAAACGCGATCGCCTAAAACATCCTGAGCCACCTTAGCAATCAAAGCACTATCTACTCCGCCCGAATAGGCAATTAGTGTCCTATCCATTTCCTTAAAAATTGCCTGAAGTTGCTGATATTTTTCCTGTAACATTATGCTGTCAGTAATTATTAATAATTCCTAGTAACCTATTCCCATTATAACCGAGATTGAAAAGGTAAATTGAGAGTAAAGCAACTCCCCTTTCCGACTTCTGAAGTTAACGTCAGATCGCCGCCATGAAGTTGTGCTAATTTACGGGATAAGGCCAGCCCTAAACCTGTTCCCTTCTGTTTTCGGCTCAAATGGCTATGAATTTGTTGAAACGGTTGGAATAATTGAGCTTGATCAGAGGGCTTAATCCCAATACCTGTATCGATCACAGAAAAGATTAATTTGTCCTGAGCATACTCTACTTTTAAAGTGACAGAACCTATCTCCGTAAATTTAATCGCATTGGATAATAGGTTTAATAAAATTTGTTTTAATCGTCTTTGATCTGCTATGCACATTTCAACATTAGGGCCGATTTCTAACTTTAATTCAAGATTTTGTTCCTTTGCACGAGTTTTTAACATAGACAAAGCAGATAAACAGACATCTTCTACCGCAATTCTTTCTAAAAATAATTCTTCTCGATTGGCTTCTATTTTAGAAATATCTAAAAAATCATTAATTAAGGACATTAAATGTTCCCCCGAACTAACAATTCCCTTCATGTATTGTTTTTGTTTATCATTTAAAGGGCCATATATTTCTTCTACTAACATCCTAGAAAAACCCAAAATTCCCGTTAAAGGAGTCCGTAACTCATGATTAATATGGGAGAGAAATTCACTTTTATTTTGATTGGTCATTTCAAGAGATTTATTTCTAACTTGGAGATCTTCAATTTTTTGACTAAATTCAATTTGTTGCCCCAAGACACTCAAATAGTGACTAATCTTCTTTAAAGACTGAATTTCATCTGGATTAAATATTCGATTTACTTCTGATGTTTGTAAAATTAATTCTGTTTTTAGTTGTGAATGCCAAGAAACAGGTATTTTTAGCAATGAATTAATTTTGATGTTTTGACTTTGATTATATTGATAGATAATTTTAGCTTCATTATCCAGAAAATTTTGTAAGCTTACCTTTTCTGCCCTAAAATGTTTACCAATCAATTTTAATGTTGTTTCTAAAGATTGTCTTGGTTCAGCTTGGCAATCTAGGGCTTCTGATAATATATCAACTATATTTAAAGAAGATTGATGAACGGAAGAAACCGAAAAGCTAGGAGATTTATTTATCCAATATTGAACACAAGCATACTGATCAACTATTTTTTGAATGAGCAAAAATTCTGATTCAATCCAGTCTCGATTAGGATGAGCTAACAGAAAACCACCTGAATAAACGGATTGA
>JBEIFD010000290.1:0-5499 GCA_040382535.1 Merismopediaceae cyanobacterium | reverse complement strand
AGATATCCACAAAAGCTTTTTCAATTTCTTTGGGGTTAGACTCGATTTTATGGTAACGACTTGTCTTTTGATTGATGATTGTTTCTGGACAATATTCTAGTCGATTAATTGTACTTTTTCCTGCTAAATCCGCTTTGCTTGAGTTGATAAAATTGAGTCTTTCTAAGGCTATAGCTAAGGCTGGGTCGTAGCGTAATTTATCATGATCGTTCATATCTTCATAGCCTAGAATAATGCCATAAACTCTTTGTGCGAGTAATTGGTTAACTGAATAATCCACATAAGATAAATTTCGATGATCTTGAAAACATTTTGAGAAGCGATCCGTTATTTTTAGCTTTTTATCTAACTCTGCTATCAACACAATTCCAGCATCCGAGGTAATTCTGCCTCCCTCAAAATTAGCGATCACTTGTCTTCCATTGAGTTTTCCAAAATTCAATTCATTGAGTGGAGACTGGACTGGATTAGGAGTCATAAATTTGACATATTTTAAATAATTCTAATGACTAAATTATAACAAGCTTTTAACTTTTTCCTGCTTAAAATTGAAGATTTATTAATTACTTCGTCTAAAAATATACGCTTTAAATTCGTTCTTTTTTTAATGTCTAATTGATGATGATCTTAAGTTGAATCCTAACAACACACTGTCATTTTTGCTCCAAGGCAAGCAACCCGTCAAAACCAAGATTCTGTAAGGTTTCTGGGGTTCGTTATCGTACTTTTTGTGAGAAATGCGGGTTAAACTCACTTCCACAGATCTAGAAGACGACCAAATGTATCAGTCAATAGATTTAAGCACGCGATTTAAACCATTTGGGTCATCGCTGTCCAAATTGTCCATCCATCCATCAGCCATAAAAAGAGTGTAAAAACAAACAGCGTTAAATACATCCAAGGTTGAGCGAGGGGACGAATATCTTTTGTATCAATGCCTGTTTTCGCTTCAACTATCCCCACTAAACGGGAAAATCCTGCTACTCGCATCGGTAATAAATAGGCGCGATCGCGCGTTTGGGTCACAAAATAATAAACTAATCCGCCTTGTCCTGTGGTTCGTAATTTTAAATCTTGGATTTCTGTCCAATTTAAACTCCAACCGCGACGAAATTGCCTGGGAATCCAACGAGGATAACAAACTTCGATTTTGGCATCATCTAGAACAACTTTTTCACTCAAAAAGGCAATTAAAATAATTAATCCGATCGCGATGCCGACCCAGAGAACCAGAGGGGAAATCGGTGAGTGGGTAAATTCCGCCAAAAAGGGTAAAGGAATCGTCAAGGCTAAATATAAACTGATGAGAGTTATTTGAATGAGAGGAGATAGTCGAAAGCTGGATGATGTAGGGAGAACTTCAGGCATGATGGATTGTGTCGATTCAAGGATTTTGTCTAGCCGTTTTTTGAAAAAGTTATGATTTATGTATTATAGTTTGATAGATAATTTAAGTAAGTGCAATTTCAGGTAAAATTTTATGAAAGTTGAACGTCCCAATGCTCGCGAACTGACCCCCGAAGAAAACAAGGAACTTGAGCGACTCCAACGCATTATCGAAGGCGCGATCGCCGATGGTGTAATCTCTAATTCAGAATACGACAACATCAGAACCTCTGTTCTAGAGAAAAATCCTAGCCCTGAATTGCTTTATCAAGCCCTCGAACTCTATCGTCAGTTAGTGACCGAAAAAGTGAAAGCAGGGGTTTTGATCGCCGAAAATTTTGAATAAGTTAAGTTTCGCCTAAAGTCCCAACAAAAGACTGCTTTTTTTCAAAAAATTAGGCCAATCATTCTCAAGAAAACCGCATCTAAAAGAAACTATTTTACTCAAAAAAGAGTCTTACTCAGAGTCATCTAGTCTTTTCCTTGGGTCAGCGATCGCGGATTGAGCTTTAAACGATTTGACCCAAAATTTTAATCATAACCAGCCATAATGTTACCGTTTGTTCTGCCTCTGATTTTTGCCCAAGCTATTCCCATTCCGATTCCTGTTATTCCCCCGCCTGCTGTCACCCGTCCGAGTCCTGGCGTTGTCGCCCCGACCCCCGCGATCGCGCCATCGCCCGAACCCCAGACAATCAGTGTTTCCCAACCTGTTCGTCCTTTACCTGGCAAATTAGATACTATTCCCGTTTTTAATAGCAATAATCCCGAATTAATTTTCAATGAAGGGATCATTCTTTCTACTCTTTCATCTGTTGGCATGGCCAATCCCTATGCCCATTTGAATTATCAATTTAAAGGACGTTTTGATGTCTTTGCTCACCACGTTATCAAAGATAGTCCCCAACGCCAGGATAGAAACCTTTATTTAGGAATATTACTTTTCAATGATAGTAAGAAGCCCGTAACCATTGATGTCCTACAAGGAGCAAGTTATCTCACGACCGACGCGCCTTTTTTGGATTTGCCTCCTCAACTAGAAGACCCTAACGGCTCAGTGTTTGCAGGGCCAGGCAGCCGCAGTATGGTGGATGTTCTACGGGGGAAACGTCCTCCTAATCTCCCTGCCCAAATTACCTTGGCTCCTGGGGAATCCCAAATGTTATTGAATACGGCCGTTCCCGTTAATTCCACAAACTTGGAGCGGAATGGTATCTCGGCCTATTTTCGCCTCAACAGTGATGGGAGAGTTCAGGCGGCAAGTATGGCCATGTATTCTAAAAAAGATGCAATGGGTCAAAATATTTCACCGAGTTTAGAGGATTGGAAGGGTTTACTAAAGAGGGGTAACTTGATGACTCCCCGCGATCGCATTCCCCGTAATAGTCAACGTCGTATTTATAGCCGAGTGGCGGGAGTTTCGATTGGTTCTCAATGGCAAGCAACCTTAACCGATACTCCCAATGGGACGACTTTAAATATTCCTGCCCAGGGTCAGGCTTTTTCCTATCCCATTAGCACCCTAGAAGGGGGAAGATTGGGGACTAACCAAAGTCAAGCGGCTAAAATGGCGGTACGCTATCCCGATTCAGCCTATGAATCTCACGGTAACTATGGAATGCAATACAGCCTTAGTCTGCCCCTCTACAATTCCACTCAACAAACTAAACAGGTGGGGATCGCGATCGAAACCCCGATCAAGAAGGATCAAATCAGTGATGGGCAATTAAAATTTCTCGTTCCTAGTCCCAAAAACGTCTTTTTTCGAGGAACGGTCAAAATTACTTACACCGATGACAGTGGCAAACCCTTAACCCGTTATTTCCATCTCGTTCAGCGCAGGGGACAAAAGGGAGAATCTTTAATTAATCTAACCATGCGTCCAGGCGATCGCCGTTCAGTCCAGGTTGATTTGCTCTATCCCCCTGATTCTACGCCGCCCCAAATTCTCACGGTAAGAACTGAATAAATCCTGCCCAACTGGCCGCAAATCTTCCTAAATCTGTTAGCTTTAAACAGTGGAAAAAACGTCTAATCTCAAATCTGTGAGGCGAATAATGACGACTGATCAACTTTTAATGCTTGTGGTTTTATTGATTCCTGGTTTATTGCTCTCTGCCCTCGTCTTAGGCAGTTTTGCTAAGGGCGGTTAGATTACGAAAGACATTAAACTTACTAAAACCGAAACAGTGAACAGTCCTAGAAATCGTTGGCGATCGCGACTGCTCACTGTTTTTAAGTATCCCGTTCATCGTCAAGCACCTAGCTTTCTTTGGGTTTAAAAGGCTTGGGTTTGAGGGAATCGGACTGGCTGAAGGTGCTTTCTAGGGTTTTGCGGTTTTCCATTTGTCCTAAAAAATAGCCCGTCATCATCGCCGAAGCCAAAAGATTGGCCAGGTTGTCGCGATCGGTGCTGATGTGAACATGAAATTCTTCTGACGGTAGCATCCCGACCAAACCCTGGATATTTTGGGTGATAATCTCTTTAATTTCGGGACTGGCCGACTGGGCAACCCAGGCAAGAGTTTCTGGATGTTGTTGTTGGAGGTACTGAATTAATGTGTTGCTATCTTGTTCTTCTGGTTCAGAAGCAAAAAAATCAAAATTTAATACCATTAGGACTCCCTAAGCTAAGTTTGACATCTCTTCCGATCTTATCTTACCCACTATAGCGGTTAGAGTTAAAAAATGAAAAAAACTTATTCCAAATTTAGCGAGAGTTTGTCAATCTCGAAATATTGATGGAATTTATCGGTTATTTCGAGCCAAGAGGATCTACCGTCGGTTTGACGACGTTTTCTCACGAAGCCTAATTCTACTAATTCCTGAACCTGTTGGTAGGCACTGCTGCCTCGTAGATTGATTAAATCCGTTTGCAAGATGGGGGATTTGAGCGCGATCGCGGCGAGAGTACGCAAACTCCCTGTACCGAGTTCGGCGGGAATAAAATCCTGGATCAACTCCTGAAAGGTTGCCCGTAGTTGGAGACTATAACCCGTTGGATTTTCAGCAATTTCTAAGGCACTATCTCGGTGGGCATAATCATCCATTAATTCGATCAGGGCTTCTTCCACTTCCTGGCGATCGCATTTTGTGGCTTCCGCTAATTCGGCGAGGGAAAGGGGTTGGCCTTTGAGATAAAGAATGGCTTCAATTTTAGTCGCTAATCTCATGCAGTGTTATTAATATCTGATTTGTGGGAATTTATGCTTGGAAGTCCCCCAGAATTGGGGGATTTAGGGGGCTTTACTTGAGTATAGAGAAGAATGGAGATCTACCACCCGACCAATGACTGCGATCGCGGGGGCTTCAAACTGACTTTCTTCAATTTGCTCAACAATAGTCTCTAGGGTTCCGATTAATTGGGACTGATCGGGAAGCGTTCCCCAACGAATGAGGGCGATCAGGGTTTCGGGCAATAATCCCCCCGCTAACAGTTCGGGCAAAATATTCGGTAAATTATGGACTCCCATATAAATCACGATGGTTTCCGATCCCTGGGCGATCGCTGTCCAATTGATTTGAGGTCGATATTTTCCTGCGATTTCATGGCCCGTTACAAAGGTGACACTAGAACTATAATCTCGATGGGTGACAGGGATTCCCGCATAGGCAGGAGCCGCAATGCCAGATGTAACGCCTGGAATCACTTCTACCGCAATTCCTGCTTGGATCAAAGCTTCCATTTCTTCTCCCCCTCGACCAAAAACAAAGGGATCGCCCCCTTTTAATCGCACCACAACGGCATGGGTTTGGGCTTTTTTGATCAGTAATTGATTAGTTTCGTCCTGTAATTTGGAATGACGACCCCTGCGTTTTCCTGCATCAATCCGTTCTGCCTGGGGATTAATCATTTGTAAAATAGGAGAACTAACAAGGGCATCATAGATCACCACATCAGCGTGTTCCAAAAGGGTTTTTCCCTTGATCGTCATTAGACCTGGATCACCTGGCCCCGCGCCAACAAGATAAACTTTACCGAAAATAGGATTAGGATTGGATTCAACAAGCGGCTGATTCATGGATTGACTAGATCAAGGATTAATTGGGCAAGTTCGGGCGTTGCTCCTAGCGGAGAGCCTATTTTAAAGGAAATTTTGGGAAATTTTTGTT
>JBEIFD010000289.1:0-5502 GCA_040382535.1 Merismopediaceae cyanobacterium | reverse complement strand
TGAAAAAGGGTTAACTTGGGAGGACTTACTCCAAATTCGCCTGCTTTGTTGAACCTCTTGTATTGCAACGTTTACAGCCTCCAACTAGACGATACCAGTGCCCCTATGTTAGATGGATTAGCATAGCGATTATGCAACAGATGCTCCTGAAACACTTCTGAACGTAGCGCGAGAGATAAAACATCGAAATTTGTTTTTTCTGGATTTTTCTCGGCTATGAGAAATTTAATGGCTCCTGCATTACAATCTCGTAACCACAAATTGATTGCCTGGGCGATCGCGCTATCCTCGGATTCCTGGATCGGGAAAAACGGCTCGTTCTTATCCAAGGAAGATGGGTGAGAAAACAGCAGAATTAAACGCCATCCTTGATCGGTTAAATCAAAAAAAGCCCGATAATGATTTTGTAATTCGATCGCTCTTTGGGTGGCGTATTGCCGTTCTAAAAGGGTAAAAAAAAGCTGTTGGGAAGTGTCAGGAAAAACGGGTTGAAATTGTCGATTAATTAGAGGTAATGGCTCTAAATCAGGATTACTGGCGACGATCACATAGTTGCGGGGCATCAAATTTTGTGTATGATTGATGATGCTCCGTTGGATCACCCGATTAGTATAACTGGGTAAATCAGCCAACATTTGGGGGGCTAGATCGGCTAATTTTTGGGGACAGGCTGACCGAGAAGCAGTTTCTTGAGCGATCGCGGATTGACTGACAATCATCAAATTTAAAAGACCCCAGATCCCCAGATTGATAGAAACTTTTAAGCAATTTCTTGACAAATTTTTTCCCATGCGTCGGCGGGTGAAGGTGCGGCGGTAATTGGACGACCGATGACTAATAATCTGCTCCTGCGGCGATCGCTTCCTTTGGAGGCATGACGCGGCGTTGATCCCCACTACTGGCCCAGAGCGGTCTAACCCCTGGACAAACTAAGAGATAATCCGAGCCACAAATGTCTCTCAATTGACGGACTTCCTGGGGAGAACAAACGGCTCCATGAATGCCCGATTCTTTAGCCATCAGGGCCATTTCTAGGACGTATTCAGGTAATTCTAAGGGAACTTTAAGATCAAAAGCTAAATCCCGTGAAATCAAACTGGTTAAAAGCGTAATCGCTAACAGTTTAGTGGAAGATTGGGACTGAATCAGGGCATCCGCCGCTAACTTTAAGGCACTTCTTCCCGCCGTTGCATGGAGCGTCAATAAATCTACGCCATACTCACTGGCTGAACGACAAGCTGACATCACGGTGTTAGGAATATCGTGAAATTTTAGGTCTAAAAAAATGCGTTTATCGCGCTCTTTTAAAATGTGTAATATTTCTGGCCCCGTGCTGACGAAGAGTTCTAAGCCAACTTTCCAAAAGGTGACTTCAGGTAGTTGATCGACTAACGCGATCGCGGCTTTGAGGGTTGGAACATCGAGGGGAACAATAATGCGGTCTGAATTCATGGGCGTTGTACGAGGGGGCGGACGAAGTAAAAGACTGATTTAAGTAGATGGGTCTTAAAATTGATATGATCCCCCCGTCCTACGGACACACCCCTTATCAAGGGGGGCAGGGGGGATCGAGCGGGGAACGTTGTAGCCAGAAAACCCTAGAATATCGTTACCATAAGTAAGAGAATTCCATTTTATAAAACTATGTTACAAGTCAAACGCCTTCCCGCCCTATCCGATAATTATATTTTCTTACTGCATGATCCCCAGAAAAATATTGCCGCCGTTGTTGATCCCGCCGAACCTGAGCCTGTGTTGGATTGTTTGACAGAATTAGGAGCAGAATTAGTCGCCATTTTTAATACCCATCATCACGGCGATCATGTGGGTGCAAATCAGGCTTTAATGGCAAAATTTCCCCAATTAACGGTCTATGGTGGTGCAGAGGATCGGGGTAGAATTCCAGGTCAAATGGTTTATCTCCAGGAAGGCGATCGCGTCCCATTCAGTGATCAAACAGCAGAAGTCTTTTTTATTCCAGGTCATACCCGCGCCCATATTGCTTACTATTTCCCGCCATCATCATCGGAAGAAACAGGCGAACTGTTTTGTGGCGATACGATTTTTTCGGGGGGCTGTGGCCGCTTATTTGAAGGAACTCCTGCCCAAATGGTAGATTCTATTGGCAAATTACGTCAATTACCCGATAATACGCGAGTATGGTGCGCCCATGAATACACCTTAGGCAATCTTAAATTTGCTGTCACCGTTGATCCCGACAATACCGACCTGCAAAACCGTTATCACCAAGTCCAAGAACTGCGATCGCGGGGAGAAGCGACGATTCCCTCCTTATTAGGAGTCGAAAAACGCACCAATCCCTTTTTAAGATGGGACAGCGAGGCTCTGAAAAAAGCAATGGGCTTAACGGAACCCGCTAGAGTTTTCGGGAAATTACGGGGAATGAAAGACGTATTTTAAAATTAGAAAAAGATGATGGATTCTCAACCTAATTATCGAGAAAAAATAGGGGGATATTTTGAAGAGGTCAATACTCCCATTGGTTTTGGGATTAATCTCGCGATCTTGGCTTTGTCCATATTATCCCTCGCGATTTTTGTTATTCAAACCTATTCAATTTCTCCCCAATTTCGCGAAATCCTTAATTATTTAGACCAGTTCGTTCTAATTTTATTTGCGATCGAATATGGCTTAAGATTTTGGTCAGCTAAATCGCGGCTTAAATTTGTGGTTGATTTCTTTTCTCTTATTGACCTAATTTCAATCATTCCTTTATTTTTATGGGGGATTAATGTTCGTTTTTTCAGGATTTTTCGTTGGTTTCGTCTGCTGAAATTAATTCGTTTAAGCAATAGTGACCTGTTTGCGGTTAAATTTAAAGTCAAAGATCAGGTCATTTTTATTCGGATATATTTAGTTTTATTTTCCACATTATTTATCTATTCTGGACTCATTTATCAAATCGAAAATCCTAATAATCCAGAGTTATTCGACAATTTTTTTGACGCACTTTATTATTGTGTTGTCACCATGACGACGGTGGGTTTTGGGGATATTCTTCCTTTTTCTCCAATGGGAAGATTGATCACCATTTTCATGATTTTAACGGGAATTGTGTTAATTCCTTGGCAAGTGGGAGATTTGGTCAAACAATTACTCAAAACCACTAATAATTCTGCGAAAGGTTGTCCTGATTGTGATTTAGCAATTCATGATATTGATGCCGTCTATTGTAAAGCCTGTGGCGGGAAATTAAAGTTGCTTTCCTCTCGTTTAGAAATTTAAGAGGTATCGGTACTTTCTACGCGCTCAGAAGAGAGAATTCTTCAAGAATCGACTGAACTCAGGTTATAATAAGACCCTAAAGAGTATCGATACACAGTGTAAAATGGCTGAAACTTATCTACTGGACAAACTACAATCGGTTGAACAAACATTTGAGGAGTTGACTCGTTTGTTAGCCGACCCCGATGTTGCGACCAATCCAGACGAATTTCAAAAGGTGGCGAGAACTCGTTCATCCCTAGAAGAAACGGTTAATACTTATGATATTTGGAAAAAAACGAAGGAAGATTTGACAGATGCCCGTTTAATCCTCAAAGAAGCCAATAGTGACCCCGAAATGCGGGAAATGGCCAGCTTGGAAGTGGAAGAATTAGAAGAAAAATTAGCCCAATTAGAGCATCAACTGACGATTCTTTTGTTGCCCCGCGACCCCAACGATGACAAAAATATTATGTTAGAAATTCGAGCGGGTACGGGCGGTGATGAAGCCAGTATTTGGGCGGGAGATTTGGTGCGGATGTACTCTCGTTATGCCGAAACAGTGGGCTGGAAAGTGAGCTTACTGAGTGAATCCTTAGCAGAAATGGGCGGCTTTAAAGAAGCAATTTTAGAAATTAAGGGGGAACAGGTTTACAGTAAATTGAAATTCGAGGCGGGGGTTCATCGGGTTCAGCGTGTGCCAGTCACGGAATCAGGCGGACGGGTACATACTTCCACTGCAACGGTGGCCATTATGCCCGAAGTCGATGATGTGGAAATTCACATTGATCCCAAAGATATTGAGATGACCACTGCTCGTTCAGGGGGCGCGGGGGGACAAAATGTGAATAAGGTAGAAACCGCCGTTGATTTGATGCACAAACCGACGGGTATTCGCATTTTTTGTACGGAAGAGCGATCGCAGCTCCAAAACCGAGAACGGGCGATGCAAATTCTACGGGCCAAGCTCTATGACCTTAAACTCCAGGAGCAACAGGCAGAAGTGAGTTCTATGCGGCGATCGCAGGTGGGGACAGGTTCCCGTTCTGAGAAAATTCGTACCTATAACTACAAAGATAATCGGGTTACAGATCATCGTTTAGGCAAAAACTTTTCTCTCGCGCCCATTTTGGAAGGGGATGTGGAAGAAATTATTCAATCTTGTATTTCCCAAGATCAACAGGAACAGTTAGCGGAATTAGCTAATGCTACGAATTAAGTTGTGACCGAAGATGCGATCGCAATAACGGATAACTTAGTCTGCTCTGACGGTCGGATTATAGATAACCTTTAAACCAGTTAGCCTACGTTTTCCCACAGACCACCCAAGTTAACCCAATGCAGCGAAAAAAGGTCTTTGGTATTCACGACAAATCTTTGAATGGATGCGATCGTGTCCTAACAGAATCCACAGAAAAAAGTGATCATTTTCTTAAGACTTACAAAAGCTTTATCGTACTGTTCTCTTGAGTTGTTTGTAGATTTGATTATCGTTTCGCTTGTCAATCAGCAAGATTTCTAGGGTTTGCTCTTCAACAGAATAAATAATCCGATATTCACCAACATCCGCTCTGTGATAGGAGTAGCCTTTTAATTTTAGAGAATCTTGAGGATAAGGATTTGTTCTCATTTCACTTATTTTTGTGGCTACTTGTTTAGCGTGTTTATCGGGCAGTTTTTTTAAGCGTTTAGTGGCTTGTCGAGATAGATTAACCTTAAGCATTTAAAATTTCTGATAGTAAAGCTTCACTTTCTACAGTTCCGATGAAACCTTCTTGATGAGCATTTTCTGCTTTTAATGCCAAAAGTTCATTTTCTAACTCTGAAAATCTCTCAAATTCTTCGATTGATAATACGACGACGACACTACGCCCTTTTTTGGCTATCTGTACTGGTTCTCTGCGAGCGAAATCTAACATTTCACCGAAGCGATTTTTAGCTTCTGAGGCTCCCAATGTTTTCATAATCATCATTCCTAGAAAGGTTACTGGCTATTATGACCATTTTAGCTATTATAGCCAAGATGAAGGTGATCGCCAACTCCTTAGTAAAATCAGTTTATTTTTTTCTAGCCATTCTCCTAAATTCAGACGGCTTCATTGAATTAGGGTTTTTCCAAACTCCAACCCGCGATCGCTGTGCCCCCTTCTCCAAATTTGCGTAAATAGTGGCATTATCTTCACAACTCTTTGAATATTCAGAGTAATAATAGGCCATACCAGATTTAATCATTAAGCCATTGATAGGTATTTCCTCGTCACCTTTGCCAGTGGGAAT
>JBEIFD010000288.1:0-5518 GCA_040382535.1 Merismopediaceae cyanobacterium | reverse complement strand
CCTTAGCTGTTTTAATCTTATACCTATTTGTACATCAAATTGAAAGTTATGTTATTGCCCCCAAAATAATGATTCAACAGTCAAATCTATTGCCAGCAATCACTCTTTTGTCTCAATTATTTTTTGCCACTTTTTTTGGATTTTTAGGATTATTTTTGGCTCTTCCCCTCAGTATTGTGGGCCAAGTTTTATTAAAAGAAATTTTAATTAAAGATGTTTTGGATAAGATTCAATCCCCTACCAGTTCATCGGTGCTAACCCATATTTCAAAAGAAGACAAATTATCCTCCGATACAACCTCAGCAAATTCGCCTTGAGGAAAATAGTCGTTGTAGCTTGATAAACACCTCTTTTTTCTTTCAGTTAAAAAAAATTTCTGATTGTCTCCTATCCTTTTCACTTAAGAAGACAAAAAAAGCGATCCCAGCAGGTCACGAAGAAACTGATCCGAGACGGAAAACGCCGATGAAACTCGGAAAAAAGACTTAAAAACCCACTTTATAGCCCCTCTTTTGCCATTAATCTATCTTTAGATAGAGGCGATGAGGTTCAAAATTCTGAAAACTGTGATAAAAAGGTATAATACTCCAAAAACAAGAGAGTTGAAACTTTTTGGACTTTTAAGCTCTTATCTCTTAGGATAAACTTAGGTTCACATTTAGTGCAATCGCTTTTCACACGGTTTAACCGTTTATAATTTATATGGAAATACAATTGATTAACATTGGTTTCGGAAATATCGTTTCAGCGAATCGAGTCGTTGCGATCGTTAGCCCAGAATCCGCTCCTATCAAGCGAATCATCACCGATGCCCGTGAGCGCGGCCAGTTGGTCGATGCTACCTATGGTCGTCGTACCAGAGCTGTGATCATTATGGATTCTAGTCACGTTGTCCTATCCGCTATTCAGCCCGAAACTGTCGCCAATCGTTTCGTTGTTAGTAAAGAATCCGTTTAACCCAGGGTAAGGTTCATGTCCATCGGTCAATTAATTGTATTGACAGGCCCTAGTGGTGTTGGTAAAGGGACATTGGTGCGGGCATTGTTGGCTCGGCATGGGGAGTTATTTCTCTCTATCTCAGCAACGACCCGCGCTCCCCGTACAGGAGAAACCGATGGCAAAGATTATTTTTTCGTCAGCCAGGATCGTTTCCAGTCCATGATTACCCAGGATGAACTCCTAGAATGGGCGGAATATGCGGGAAATTATTACGGTACTCCTCTTTCTGCGGTGGAATCCCAAATTCAGCAGGGCAAAAAAGTTTTATTGGAAATTGAGGTATTGGGGACAAGTCAGGTCAGAAAAACCTATCCCCAGGCATTGAGACTGTTCATTTTGCCGCCTTCGATGGAAGAGTTAGAGGTTCGTCTTAGGGGGCGGGGTTCTGATGCTGATGCCGCGATCGCCAAACGTCTAGCCAGAGCCAAGGAAGAATTGGCAGTCAGTCATGAATTTGACTATCAGATTGTTAACGATGATTTAGAGACCGCTTTGGACAAAATTGAACAGATTTTATTCGGGGCGATCGTATAGCCATTGTTTAATTTCTTCTGTCAGCCAAAGGGCTTCTGACGGCTCTAATTTTTTACCCAGCCAATAGATTTGCTCGTGGGTATTTAAAGTTACTTGGCAATTTTCTGGATTGAGTTGGGGAAAGACACCGATGATATCCTGAAACTTGCCTTGTTTTTTATAATAAGTAATTCCTAAAAATGTTTTACAGAGTTGATAGCCGTCTGCTTGTAAAGAAAGCTGAGTTTTTTCTGAAGACCAAATAATGAGATCGATCAGATAAATCAAGAGGACGATTAAAAAGTTAAGGGCGCAAATCAGTTCAACTTCCCAAAACAATAAAGATTTTTCGGTACTTAGAAAATAAGTTAAAATCATTAAACTAGGGACAATCAGAAAACTCCAGATCGACAGAGCTAATATCCCCAATCGAGAAAAGTTTAAAGAAGAATTTGAATTTTTTTTGAATTGAGATAACAATAAATTTTTCCACAAAAAAGATTGACCCGATGGAATTTGTAAACTTAGGCTTTCGCTTGATGGCAAAAGTTTGATCTGAGTTTGTTTTGGTTTAATAATTTTCTGAGTTTGCTGAATAACTTTTTGTCCTAATGTTAACGGTGCATCTATTCTGAATAGTGCAATTAATGCTTCCCTGGCGGACTGATAGCGTTTTTCGGGTAAAGGATGGGTTAATCGTTCTAACCATTGTTTCAAGACGGGATCAATACTTTTTTTATAATCTGACTGAATAGGTGATTGTTGAGCCATTAAATCTTCAGGTAAAGTTCCCCTTAAAAGATGAATTAATGTCGCTCCTAAGCCATAAAGATCGGACGCAGGAACCGCTTTTCCCCAATATTGTTCTAGGGGAGCATAGCCATTGGTGCCGACCACAGTAAAGGTTACTCCTGTCACATTTTTCTGAGTTTGAACGGCTCCAAAATCAATCAAATAAATATGGCCGTCATTCCCTAAAATTAGGTTACTGGGTTTAATATCTCGATGTAAAATGGGGGGGTCTAGTTCGTGTAAATAAATTAAAATTTCTAAAATTTCTTGAGCAATTTTTTTAATCTCTTTTTGATTAAAGGCTTTATTTTGGTTTAATAATTCAGCCAAAGACCAACCCGCTAGATAGTCTTGCGAGATCGCGAACCAGGTTACACCACTCGTTTGCTTTGACTCAATCTCAAAGGAAGCATGATAGCGGGGAATCCTTTCATGGTTCAGGGTTTGTAAAACTTCGGCTTCTCGTTCAAAGAGTTTAAATTCTGACCACTGCAATTGGGGACTAAAGGCCAAAAGTTTAATCGTGACATATTGCGGCGATCGCTGAAAAAAGAGTAATTTTAAAGAATTTAACCAATCAACATTATTGAGTTTTTCCCAACGCCAGAATAAACCGAATTCATGGGAACCCAAATCGATCGCCAACCAGGTTTGTCGCCCATTTTGGGAAGTTTCTAGAGGTTGTTTGAGAAGATAACGTTGATTGAGAATATCACCTATTTTAAACACGATATTTTTCCTAATTTGATTTTTATAAAACAAAAAAGATAAATGATTTAATAGAAGTCGATACTCTTAATTTATCTTGTGAATAAATATTAACAAATAGCGAGTTTAGATACTGAATTAGAAACTAACTTAAAATATTTTTGCCTCCCTTAGATTAATGGTGTCAGTTGTTAAGTTCGCTACTTTTGGTCGCCAGGCTCGCGCTCCTACAATTTCCTAAAACCCTTATGTGGAGACGAATTGCGTTCGCTCAACTTTGATCACAACGCAATTTGCTGTATCTAAATTATCTACTAATTAATTATTTACAGGTAAACATTTTTTAAAACGGCATTACTCAAAATCGCCTGCTGTAAATTCGCGCCCCGCAGATTGGCTCCTGTGAGGTTGGCTCCCGTTAAATCCGCCTGACTTAAATTAGCTCCCCGTAAATTCGCCCGTTGTAAATTCGCGCCCCGCAGATTGGCCCCTCGCAAATTCGCCCAGCGTAAATCGACGCGATCACCTTCTATTTGGCTCAAATTCGCTTCTAAACAATAGGATTTCTGGAAATGAGCCTTAATTAAAATTGCTTGGAATAAATTAGCCCGATAAAAATAGGCTCCCTGGGCTTCTGCCTCGGTGAATATGGCCTGACTTAAATCGGCTTCATTAAAATGGGCTTCTAATAAATCGGCTTCGGATAAATTACATCGCCGTAAAAGAGCGCGACTGAGATTTGCTCGTCTTAAAATGGCCTCCCGTAACGATGCCGCAATCAGATTAGCCTCCCTGAGATCGGCTTCTAACAAATTGGCTTTCCTGAGATCGGAGCCGATTAAATTTGCTTTTTGTAGATTGGCGTAGGGAAAATTGGCTTGTTTAAGATTGCAATTGGTTAATTCTGCATTTTCTAGATGGCCATGACTAAACTGGCTGCCTTGGAGATTGACCCCCGCCCTTTTAAAGGGAATCACTAGGGTTTCTTCTTCGCTCATTTCTAAAGGCAATGGGGCGATCGCTGACAGGTCATCTTTGCCATTGAGAATAAGGGAAGTGAGAGAATTCGTTGTTTTCCCTTGAACTTCCTGATGAGTAAGATAAGACCTCTTTGCCATTGAATACCCAATTCACTGATATATCTGCATCCCAAAACCCTATTATAGGTTTATTAGGACGCGATAGCGATTCAGCCGATATAAGAGTAAATTATTATGGCAATTATTCAATGGTATCCAGGGCATATTGCCAAAGCAGAAAAGAATTTAAAGGAACAACTCAAACGGGTGGATGTGGTTTTTGAAGTGATTGATGCCCGCATTCCCTTGGCTTCTCAGCATCCCCAGGTTCCCGAATGGATTGGAACCAAACCCCGTATTTTAGTCCTCAATCGGGTAGATATGATCCCCGAAAGTACGCTTCAACAATGGTTAAATTGGTTTAAATCCAAGGGAGAAAATGCCTATTGTACTAACGCCAAAAAAGGGGACGGCGTAAAAGCAATCCAAAAAGCGGCCCAAACCTTCGGACTGGCGGTCAATGAAAAACGTCTTAGTCGAGGGCTGCAACCCAGACCCGTTCGAGCAGTGGTGATTGGTTTTCCGAATGTGGGGAAATCGGCACTGATTAACCGTTTATTAGGTAAAAAAGTGGTCGAAAGTGCGAGAAAAGCAGGGGTTACTCGCCAATTACGTTGGGTACGAATTTCCGACGCGATTGAATTGCTAGATTCACCTGGAGTCATTCCGATCAAACTAGAAAATCAAGTAAATGCAGTTAAATTAGCGATTTGTGAAGATATTGGGGAAGCGAGTTACGATAATCAACTAATTACTATTGCTTTAATTGATTTACTTGTTAATCTCGGTTTTCCTGAAATTCTCCAATCTCGTTATCATCTTGATCCCATCGATATGACCGCAGAAGATTATTTATTCCAAGTCGGTGAAACAAAATATAAGGGCGATCGCGAAAGGGCGGCGGTACAAATTTTAAATGATTTCCGCAAGGGATTAATGGGGCCAATTCCTTTGGATTTTCCCCCTGTTCCCCTTGAAGAAATGGAGATTTAATTTGGGCGATCACACTTCGTTAAGATTCTGAGAAAAACTGCGATCGCGTTTCAAAAAATTAGTTATAGAATTTAAATGAAACAATCAATCTAAAAATTTTGATCTATGTGATCGGCGATTGCGCTAAAAACTCAGTAATGAGATTTACAACGCTTTACAACATCAAGCTAATGCGATCAGATTATCTGTTACCGATTGGGTTATAACAAAACTCGGCAATTCGGATATTACTCAAGATCAACAAAATTTTGATCAAGATTCTTCAGAAAGCCAAAATTGCGAAGTTTTTGCTTTAAATAATCTAAATAAGTGCTATTCAGAAGATGAACCCATTTATGATTTAATTCATATTAAAGAAAATACTTTAGACTATAAGTTATAGCGGAATTCACTTGAATGAGGTATAAATATAAAAAAGAGTTTAGTAAAGTATT
>JBEIFD010000287.1:0-5540 GCA_040382535.1 Merismopediaceae cyanobacterium | reverse complement strand
TGACGGTTATTACCAGTTTGCGGTCTCAGAATCGCAATATTTTAGAATTTATGACTGACGCAGTTAGAGCTAATCGTAAAGGAACCACTCCTCCTTCTTTGTTACCTCAGTAGCTGTTACACTTCCTCTGAACGATTACTTTTAGAACGACATCAAAAGGACTTTAATCGACAAGGAATTACTTCTAATGAAATTCCTGATTTGTTGATAACTGCGATTTTACAAGATAGAATTGTTGGTTATCAGGGAAGTAGGGAAAAACCGCGAGAGATTTATGAAGTTGTTTTTAAAAATGAAACCTATCATATCGCTATTACGATTGCCAAAAATGGTTATATCGTAGGAGCTAATCCCTCTTCTTATCTGTAATTGAGGAACTATTTAAAATGACTAAAAAAATAAAACTAATGCTAGATTACGGTTGCTCTCCTCTTTGGTGGTATGACTCGGAAAAAGTCGGCAATATTGATCCGAAGAGTTTACCTCTTAGTCCGCAAATGATTCAACACTTGACTGATCTTGCAGAGAAAAATGATGCAACTTTAAACTGGGATAATCCTTCTGACTCAGAAGAATTCACGGAAGCAGAAATCCGAAAATTAGACGAAGAGTTATTATTGCTGACAATAAAACTTCAAAAAGAATTATACCCAGATTATGAAATTGTCTATTTTAGCGAAAAGTTGGGTAAAGTTTTATCTTCTAAAAAATCAGGAAGACGATCAGACCGAAAAAGATCTCGTAGAAGAAGACTACATTCGGCTCATCGTAGTCTCACTGTTTAGAATGGGGGATTAGAGGAAAAGATTAAAGATTATTGACAGGTAAAATATCGATTTCCTTTAACACTCAAAATAATAGTCTCTAAGCATTTACAATACTGACGATTAAATAGAAACTTTTTGTAATGCCTTTTTAATGATTTTTGAATCCGCATTTGATAAATGGGCATTTTCACTAATATGACGTTTCCAAGCTTTTGTCCCTGGTTGACCGTTAAATAAGGTTAATAAATGACGACTAACGGCGTGTAATTTTAATCCCTTGCTTGTCCATTGATCAATATAGGGCAACATTTTTCGGACAATTTCAGCACGGGTCAGGGATTCAATTTTTTCACCATAAATATCTCGATCAATGGTTGCTAAAAAATAAGGATTTTCGTAGGCGACTCGACCAATCATTACCGCATCAACTTGTTGTAAATGCGATTGTATTTCTGCGATCGCCCGAATGCCCCCATTGATCTCAATAAAAAGTTGGGGAAAATCGGTTTTCAAACGATAAACATCCTCATAACGTAGAGGCGGGATCGTGCGATTTTCCTTGGGACTCAGACCCTTTAACCAGGCTTTGCGAGCATGGACAGTAAACCGTTGACAACCAAATTCAGCCACGATTTGCACAAATTCTTTTAAATCTTCGTATTTATCCTGATCGTCAATACCAATGCGGTGTTTGACGCTGATGGGAATCGAAACTGCCCGTTGCATTGCTTTAATACAACTCCCCACTTGGACGGGACGGGCCATCAAACACGCCCCAAAATGACCATTTTGAACACGATCGCTGGGACAGCCTACGTTAAGATTAATTTCATCGTAGCCCCAATCTTGCCCAATTTTGGCACATTCGGCTAATTGCTCAGGATTATCTCCCCCTAATTGCAATACCATGGGTTTTTCGACGGGAGAAAAATCCAATAACTTAGCGCGATCGCCGTGAATTATGGCCGCAGTGGTAATCATCTCCGTATAGAGCAACGTCCGACGGGTCATTTGCCGCAAAAAATAGCGAAAATGGCGATCGGTGTAATCCATCATCGGAGCTACGCTTAAAGGATTTCCCAGGGGAACAGTCATTAATAGTTGATAGTTGATAGTTGATAGTTGATAGTTGATAATTGATACAGGAAATTGCGTTGCGATCTGAGATGAAATGCGTGTAGGGACATAATATATTATGTCCTTATCCCCTATAGAGTTTAAATCAAAAAGAAACTTAACGAACCGTTTCCAGACTTTCGATTTTCTTGGTAAATAAATCGGTGAATAAACTCATCACCGTTCGTTTTTCTCGGATTTTGATATTCGCTGTCACGGACATCCCCGATTGTAAATCAATTTTACGGTCTTCGGTTTTCAGATATTGATGATCTAACTGAATTCTAGTTGGAAAGCGATAATATTTATGGGCTTCGTCAGGAGGCAAAGCATCCGAACCTACTAATAAAATTGTTCCCTTAATATCACCAAATTCACTATAAGGAAAAGAATCGATCCGTACATCTGCTCTCATTCCCTTACGGACAAAACCAATATCTTTATTGGTAATATCGACCTGGGCGATTAAATTATCATTAGGAATAATTTTCAAAAGAGGGACAGTCTGATTGGGCGGTGTCACATAACCTGGAGTCGCTTTTAGATCAAAAACAATACCATTAACAGGCGATTTAATCTCTTGGTATTTGAGGGTTACCTGAGCGCGGCTAATCTGACTATTGAGTTCGTTGAGTTTTTTCTCATTATCGACAATTATTTTAGTGAGTTGGCTATCAATATCCGAAATTTTCTTCGTGTTATCTGCCATCCGCTCATAGATTTCTTTTTCGGTGAGCGCACTAGTATTGACAAATTTTGCCTTAGCCTGATCAATTAAATTTTCTAGTCGTCTCTTTTCTTCTTGTAATCGATTAATTTCAGCAAAGCGTGTTTGAATTTGTTGACGTTGTTTATCGTATTCTACAGAACCATTGATCCTTTGTTCAATCATTCGTTGATAGCGATCATTAACAGACTGTTGCTGTTTTTCAATTTGCATCTTGGCCAAAGCTCCTTCCTCTAATAAAGGTTGGACACTGCCTAAGATCTGTTGTTCAATTTTTAAACTTTTTTGGGCTTCCACCAAGGATTGATCATTCCGATTTTTAAGATCAGCAAAAATCTTTTGATCATCAATTAGTTGGGTTTTAGCAGACACTAACTGGGCATTCGCCTGAAGTAATTGTTTTTCTAATTGTTTGATTTCCATATTCGCCGCCGTCATGCGGGTACTCAACTCAAAACGAGCAATCCGAAGACGTGCCACCTGATCGGGGTTTAAATTTGCTGGTATGCCACTATTGCCTAGTAATACTTGATAAAACTGATTTTCGGTTACTAGGGCGGCTCTGTTTTGAGCTAAGGTCGCGACTTGCCAAGGCAATTTCAGTCTGACTACCGCGATCGCCAATTCAGATTCACTCAAGCCGTCCTGTAATAAGGCGCGATAAAACGCATTTTCCTGAATAGTCGCCTCTTTAATGCGTTGGGCAGACAGAAGATCGGCGGCAGAACTGGTGGAATCTAGAATCACTAAGGTTTGACCTTTTTTCACCTCTTGATTATCTTTTACCAATACTTCTTGAACGACTCCATTGACGGGAGCTTGCACTTCTTTCACCGTATCGAGGGGCTTAAGTTGCCCTGTGGCGGGGATCACTTCTTCCATAGTGGCAAAGGAAGCCCAAACCACTGCCGCCGTTGTCACTCCCACAATTGTCCAGACGATCCCCTTGGAGAGGGCCGAAGATTGCCGAAGAATAATCGCTTGATCAGAACCCGCACCAAGGGAGGGAAATTGTAGTCCACCAGACTTGGGAGCCGTCGGTTTTTTCAGGTTTTCTAAGGTTTCATTCTCTGTATTGGGAAGATGCCCATTGCCGTTGGCGTGATTATTGACGGTGGAAAGTTGATTAGTCATGGTTTTCTGTGAGTTTTTTCAAAAATTGTATTCAAGCTATGGTGATTAATTTGGGGTTAATTCTTATCAAAATCCGTCGCGCCTTGTTGTTGATAGAGGTAAAAATAGCGACCTTTGAGGGCCATCAATTCTGTGTGGGTTCCCTGCTCTACGATAGACCCATTATCCATCATGATAATGAGATCGGCACTCTTAATGGAACTGAGGCGGTGGGTAATAAAGAAAACGGTATGCTCACGGAAGGCTTCCCCTAAGTTTAAACAAACCTGTTGTTCAGTCATATAATCCAAAGCACTCGTGGCTTCATCCAGTACCAAAATACTGGGTCGTTGCAAAACAGAACGAGCTAGGGCAATCCGTTGGCGTTGTCCTCCTGAGAGGGAAGCTCCCCGTTCTCCCACCCTGGTATTGTAACCATTGGGTAGCGTCATAATAAACTCGTGAGCGGCGGCGACTTTGGCGGCTGAAATAATTTCTTCCGTACTGGCTTCGGGATTGGTGAGGGCGATATTTTCCTGAACCGTTCCATCGAATAGCAGGGTTTCCTGGGGAACGACACCGACCTGGCGACGGAGGGAATAAAGCTCAACTTTGCTGATATCGTATCCATCGATGAGAATTCGACCCGATTCGGTTTCATAAAGACGAGAAAGCAATTTGGTCAGGGTACTTTTTCCTGCTCCACTTTGGCCTACGACGGCGACAAAGGTTTTTTCGTGAATGCTTAAATTAATGTTGTTTAATTGCAGAGGCCCCTGAGGTTTAAAGCGAAAGGAAACATTTTCGTATTTCACCGCTCCCTTAATGGCAGGCATGGGAATATTAAAGCGGTCTTTTTCGGATTCCTGGGGCGTATCCACAATATCGGCTAGTCGTTCTAGGGAAAGGGCTGTTTCCTGGAAGTTTTGCCAGAGTTGAGTTAAACGCAGGACAGGAGAGGTTACATAGCCTGCAATAATCCGAAAGGCGATTAATTGACCGAGGGTGAGTTCTTGATTGAGGACTAAATAGGCTCCCACCCATAGCACCAGTAATCCTGAGAGTTGATTGAGAAAATGACTGGTCGATCCTGCAAGCGTTGAAGTGACAACGGTTCTGAATCCTGCGGTCATGTAACGGGCATAGCGGTCTTGCCATTGCCAACGCGATCGCAACTCAATATTTTGAGCTTTGACGGTTTGAATCCCTGACATGACTTCCACTAAATAGGATTGGGTTTCGGCATTGCGCTCGGCCTTTGTCCGCAACTGATGACGGATCAGGGGAGAAAAAATCACCGTCATCAGAATGAAAATCGGGATAATCCCCAAGGCAACCATTGTCAGGACGGGGCTATAAATAATCATGACGACAATATAGACCACCGAAAAAATCGAATCCAAAACAACCGTGAGGGCTGTCCCTGTCATGAATTGACGAATATTTTCCAATTCATTAACACGAGTGGAAATTTCTCCCACAGGTCGTTTTTCAAAATACCGCAAGGGCAATCGCAGGAGGTGATCAATAATTTCTGACCCCAGGCTCATGTCAATACGATTAGTCGTATCCACAAAAAGATAGGTTCGTAAGGTGCTTAAAACTGCTTCAAATAAGGCGATAATCAGCAAAAATACACCCAATACTTGCAGGGTATCCTGGCTATTTTGCACGATCACCTTATCAATGATCACCTGGATCATCAAAGGATTGGCTAACCCAAACAGTTGAACAAAGAAAGATGCAACAAAGACTTGGATTAAGACCCATTTATATTTAATAATTTCGGGTACAAACCAATTTAAACCAAAGCGTTG
>JBEIFD010000286.1:0-5549 GCA_040382535.1 Merismopediaceae cyanobacterium | reverse complement strand
TTCCCGTTCCCAAATCTAAGACATGAGCAATTCGTGAACCTAGTTCAACCGCCCGTTGAGCAAAAACTGTATTAACCGCTAGGAAATCCATCGAGTCGTATTCCAGGGCTTCAGCTTCCGTATCCATCACTTCAGGTTCAAGAATTCGTTCCATTGACTTGTTATCTCCTGATTATTCCCTACTGTGTTAATCTACGATGTCTAATCCTACCAGCCAAACGATCAGAGGTAATCTATTACCCATCATGTTATTTGCAGGGGAATCTCGCGGAGAACAAGGTCAAGGAGCCGCCGCCGCCATTCTTCTGGTTCCCAACGGCAAACGCTTCACCGTCAGTCAGATTCTCTCTTTTACGACCAATGAAGAGGCTGAATATCATGGATTAATCATCGGATTACGCAAATGTATCCAGCTAGGCATTCAATCTATTGAAATCAAGGGAAACAGTGAGACTATTTTTAATCAGGTCAATGGACTCAGCGAAGTTAAAGCCGATAAATCCCGCCTTCTTTTTCGAGAAGTTTTAAGGTTAATGCGCCAATTTGATCGGGCTAGTGTGGAATGGATTTCCGCAGAACAAAATCGTTCAGCCCGCAAGGTTGTTCGTCGTTGTCTGGAAGAATCCATCGAACGGAATCTACCAGAGCATGGCGGAACTCAAAATCTTAGCTCTGGTTCTGAAGAAGTCATTCGTTTAATTCAGTTGGGGCCTCAAGCAACGGATGAGGATTATCTAAAAATTGGCAAAGAATTGGATCATTTTTCCCTCAAAGCCTTGCCTGAACTGCGCCCTCTGGTGCCGATCGCAATTCAAGATATGATTGCCCTGCAATGGATGGGAGAAGAAGAAGAACTCGCCCAAATGTATCGCTGGTATCTTAGGGGTTTACCGCCTGAAATGGCCATCCGTCGCGTTAGTCTCGAAAGGCAAACCTACGAAATCCCTGCGGCTGAAAAACTTCCTTGGGAAGGCCAATTGCAGGGAGTGCATGATGCCTTCGGACAGGATGCTCTCTACGGTCAAAATTCCCAGCTTTCTTTTCTTTCCCTTGGAGAAAGCTTTGATCTAGGAAATGTGGAGGTGATTGATATAGAAAATGAAAATCAAGAAATACGCCCAGTGAAATCTAACGATTTTAATTATCCTCCGAGCAAGATTGAAACCCATCCAGCGATCGTGTCTCCCTTGGATACCCTGGAGTCAATATTTGCTTGGCCAGGACTAGAAGAAGGCTCTATTTCTATCCCTTTACCTTCTCCTCCAGATCCATTGGATCAATTTTCCCTAAACCAGTTTCCCTTGGATCAATTTCCCCCCCTAACTCCAGTCGATGGAATAGAACAAAACCAAAATAATTTTGCCATAGACCCGCCTATCCCCAAGGATCGAAGTCGAGAAACTTTGCCTTCTGGCGATCGCGTCCAACAAGTCATTTCAATGATTATGCACTTTTCAGAAGAGGAAAAATCAGCGTTGATGTATGAACTCGTTCAATTTCCCGATTTAACCAACAAAGTACTGACTGCGATCGCTGCTCAAGTTAAACGCCATTAATTAAAAAAATGAACTTAAAAGACCAACTCCAAGAAATTACCAACGGTTCCTCAGAATTTAATATTTCTCCTATCATTTTTGAAAGAGCCATTATTCCTGTTCTAGTAAAATTTGCTAAACCTTTACAAAATATTTATTATGCGTGGCAAAATAAAAGTGATAATGAAGAAGAACAAGGAGAATTAATCATTACTGTTTTAGAAAATCGCGCTAACCCTAAACTGACAAAAAAGGTTATTTATGCTTTTTCAACTATTGCGATCGCGGGCAAATTTTTAGCAGTTGATCCTCGTACAACGGATATTGTCGAAATTCCCGTTGCCCATCTGCTCTTTCATCTCTTGGGAACTCCCCCTGAAGCATTAGAGAGTGTTATTTTTGTCAAAAAAATAGGCAATAATTTGCATTTTCAAGAAGTTAAATGTGACGAAATAAAAAAAACCGTACAAGAAAAAGTCAAAAAATTAAAACCCTTATTAGACCGCTTTGATCCGAATACTCGTTTAGTATAAAAAGTCTTTTTTAAGCCAAATTTAAGCCAAAACTTTATTGAGTCTTTATACTAGGTAAACACCCCCTCCAATCTAATCTGCTCTAATCTGGGGGCAAATCCAATGAACCTTTCTTTTAAACAGCTTGGTGCTGCCACCATTTTATTGCTTCTCGGAGGCGGTTTGGGGGTATTTGGGAGTCGTTATCTCCTTACGTCCTTCGACGTGGATACTGCTTCAACTTCCTCACCCGCGATCGCCACTTCCGTTAAATCCTTTCCCTTTATTGCTCCCGAAACAAACCCCAATGATTTGAATTTTATCGCCAAGGCCGCCCAAAAAGTTGGCCCCGCAGTCGTTCGGATTGATGCGGCTCGCCAGGTGAGTGATGGAGAGAATGATCCCTTGGATAAACCTTTCTTTCGGCGTTTTTTTGGTCAAGAAACACCAATTCCCAGGGAACACAGAGAGCATTTCGAGCGGGGAACAGGGTCGGGTTTTATTTTATCGGCGGATGGCCGTGTTTTGACCAATGCCCATGTCATAGAAGGTACAACCCAAGTGAAAGTAACCCTCAAAGATGGCAAAATCTATCAGGGTAAGGTAATGGGCGTTGATCCGATGACCGATATCGCCGTTATTCAAATTCAGGCCAACAATTTACCCACTGTTTCCATCGGGGAATCTAATAAACTACAACCAGGAGAATGGGCGATCGCGATCGGCAATCCTTTGGGACTCGACAATACGGTGACAGTGGGAATTATCAGTGCCTTGGGTCGGTCTAGTGTCGAAGTTGGTGTCCCCGATAAGCGAGTTAAATTTATTCAAACCGATGCGGCCATTAATCCAGGCAACTCTGGTGGGCCTTTACTCAACGCTCAGGGAGAAGTGATCGGAGTCAATACCGCCATTCGCGCCGATGCCCAGGGACTCGGTTTTGCCATTCCCATTCAAACCGCCCAACGGGTTGCCGATCAACTTTTTAGTCGGGGGAAAATGGATCACCCCTACCTCGGTATTCAGATGGTCACCCTCAGCCCTGAATTAAAACAAGAACTATTGACGCAAAAGGAGTTACCTTTCAAGATTGAAGCAGATAAAGGGGTTTTAATCGTTCAAATTGCTAAAAATTCGCCCGCAGCCCAAGCAGGATTAAAGCCTGGAGATATTATTCTGAAGGTGGGTGAAGCGAAAGTTGAAACGGCGACCGATGTTCAAGAACAGGTTGAATTGAGTAAAATTGGTCAAATTTTGCAATTAAAAATTGATCGGCAACAGAAAACAAAAATGATTGCTATTCGTCCAGCCGCTTTTCCTGAGCAGTAATATAAATCTCCCAAATTATCGTCCTAGCTTATTGGGAATCCCTTCACAGCCGCCAGGGATTGTTTTTCGGGTATTTTCTCCTCCCCAGGCACAACAATAGCAACGCTGTTCTTCGCTCATATTTTTCACTCCCCTGAAGTTGGCATTTTCGATGACGGTTCCTGTTCTTTCTCCTGTTTCGTAATTGGGGTGATGACCGCGATCGCGAGGAGTAGCGGTTTCTAAGGAGCCATAGAATAAACGAGTCCCTTTAAGGTCAGCATTTTCCAGATTTGCTTCATAAAGCACCGTGCGAGATAGATTTGCTTTAACTAAATCCGTGTAGCCTAAGTTTGCTCGAATTAAATAAATTTCACTCAAATCAACCCAGCGTAAATCCTGTTCCGATAGATCGGCGGCGACCAACATCACACCCAAATTAATCACCCGTATGCCTTCGGCTCGGTCTTCTTGATATCCCCCAAAACCGTCGAAAATGGGACGACCAAGATAATGATCCCTCCGAATGGGACTCAGTAGTTTTGCCTGGGACAAAAAACGCAAAATTTTAGCTTTTCCGTTGGCATCTACACTAGATAAAATTGCCGCAGTCCGACCTTCCGCAAAGGCTCTTTCCTGGGGCCAATCTTCTAGCATTCCTTCTTCGTTCAGTGCCAGATCAGAAATTCCTTGGAAATAAGCGTCAATGGTTTGTTGTTGGGTAATACGATTTTGTTGAATGGTTAAATCCTTAGAAATGACGTATTGTTGCCAGGCGACATAAACGGCTAAAACGGCAATCATAATTTGACCCAAGGCTCCGACCCATTCGGCCCAGGAACCAAATTCGTCATATTTGAAGGTATTTAGCCATTGACTGACAAGATCATAAAATCCGATATATTTGGCAATGCCCGCGATCGCTAGAATGAAACTCAGACTACCAATCAGCGATCGCCGTTCTTGAACCGTGAGATAACGCAGAATCCAGTTTTTAACTGAGGGTAATATGACCTGGAGAGCTAACATTAGGGCTAAAATTGCCGCCGTAAATCCTAACCAAGGGAAATTAAAAATTAGACCGACAATCATCAAACCGACCGCCGTTAATAACAGCCAAGGATCGGACGTTTCTACGGGTTTCGTCCAAAAAGGTTTGGAAAGCGATCGCGGGGGAATAGTGATCGGTAAATTTTCAGTTTTTTCAGTTAATGCGGGTTGAATGTTACTGGAATTAGTCAGGGAATCGGGTTCAAAAGTCATACCTAGTCATTTTAAATGATTTTTATGGGACAAATTGCAATCGCCCTCTCAATTGCTTAATTAATTTTGCTTGGTTTAATTGCGATCGCACTGAATCAATGTAGGGTATGTTAGCGCAGTGTAACGCACAAAATATGACAGATTTTAAAATCAATACCTTTGCCAATTTAGTCCAGAGAGTAGAGAAGACTTTAACGGTAAACTTTCTTTCAAGCGAGGCTTGGCAAAAGTAGTAATCCTAAAAAATTCCGTTAAGGTTTTCCGAAAGGTTTTTTTTAATGTCTCCTTTGTACTATAAGGGTGTGAGACTTAGTGTTACTTTTCAAGTCAAACATCTATGTGTGGGGGATTTTGCGAGTTTTGCCAAAATTTTTGCAGGCTTTTATTTTGGCAAAGGTATTGTAAAATAAGATCCCATTTATGCAGGAGGTGTTAGGCGATCGCTGTAATGTATCAACTCTAAATAAGTGTAGTGATTTTGGACTTTATAAATTTGATATCCCTACGCTTTAAATTAGATTAAGGATAGCTAAAAAGTGATAATTGAATCGCTATTTGACGAGTATTTCTATTGTATTACTGGAGAATGGAATCTACCTTTTCTAGACAGCAGAATTTCTATCAAGACTTGTAAGGTTTAACGACAATTCATCCGACTTATAACCTACCCACACATCATTTCAAACAACGGTATGCAAGAATGGCCATCGTCAACAGATTACTTGATGTTTATTTTATAGCGGAATTCACTTGAATGAGGTATAAATATAAAAAAGAGTTTAGTAAAGTATTATAGCGGTATTCACATGAGTGAGGGGTAGCCGAATCATTATCCATCTTCATGAAAAGGTGAGTTACAGTAGCAACAATGAGTAAACCAATTATGAATATCCCTCAACGAAATTTGATTAACTGCCTCCACAATGACTTT
>JBEIFD010000285.1:0-5586 GCA_040382535.1 Merismopediaceae cyanobacterium | reverse complement strand
CAAATAACTGTAAAAGACGGCCAGGGGTTTTAGGGATAATATTGACCGTTTGAATTGGCTGAACCGTTCCGCTTGCTCTAATTTCTACCTTAAGATTTTCACTGACGGCGGGAACCGTTAATTTTTCCAGATCAATTGATGACTTGGGATTCATCACCAACCGATAGGTCATGCCGCCGACTACTAGAACCCCGACTCCTAATAATGTCAACAAAAAGGGAAACGGGTTTTTCATTTTACCTAGCAGGGGAATATGCATAGATGTTGACCAGTAAATCGAACAATTGTTTCATTTATAGTAACGTTAAGATAAATGTAACAAATTCTTAAAGTTCTTAAAATAAATCTTCAGCACTATAATAACGCGCCCATGATTGTTTCTGCCGCTCACCGCGAAAAACTCAAAATCAGTCTTCAAAAAAACCTGTTGTTTGGCAACGAACCAACTACCGAATTATTTGCCATACTCAGCGTCTATTTTGTCCAAGGCGTTTTAGGGTTAGCACGATTGGCTGTGAGTTTTTTTCTCAAGGATGAACTTGGCTTCACGCCCGCCCAAATGGGAGCGTTGATGGGAGTTGCCGCCATTCCTTGGATTCTCAAGCCCTTATTTGGTTTTTTATCCGATGGGTTGCCGATTTTCGGTTATCGTCGCCGTCCCTATTTAGTCTTATCAGGGGTTTTGGGGACACTTTCCTGGCTCTGTATGGCCAATCTGGTTCATACAATGGTGGGCGCGACCTTGGCGTTATTGGTTAGTTCCCTCTCGGTGGCCATGAGTGATGTGATCGTCGATTCTCTTGTAGTAGAGCGGGCTAGAAAAGAATCTCTCGGTCGGGCGGGTTCTCTCCAATCTTTAACCTGGGGAATTTCGGCGATCGGGGGGTTAATCACGGCTTATTTTAGTGGTTTTCTGTTAGAACACGTCAGCACTCGCACAGTTTTCACGATTACGTCCTTGTTTCCCCTCATTGTCATCCTAGTCGCAGGATTGATTGCCGAAGAAAAGTCAACCGATCAATTAAATCCCTCGGCGATCGCCATTGGAAATCAAGTTCGACAGGTTTGGCAAGCAATGAGCCAAAAATCCATTCTTTTACCGACCATTTTTGTCTTTCTTTGGCAAGCGACCCCTAGTGCGGATTCGGCTTTCTTTTTCTTTACTACTAATGAACTCGGCTTTGAACCCGAATTTTTAGGACAAGTCCGATTGGTGAGCAGTTTTGCGGCGTTGGTCGGTATTGGGATTTACCAAAAATTTTTAAAAACGATTCCTTTTCGGCAAATTCTGGGTTGGAGTACGGTCATTTCCTGTCTTTTGGGATTAACGACTCTACTCCTCGTCACTCACGCTAATCGGGCGATCGGAATTGATGACCATTGGTTTAGTTTGGGAGATAGTTTGATTTTGACGGTGATGGGACAAATCGCCTTTATGCCCGTTTTAGTGCTTTCTGCCCGTCTCTGTCCTCCAGGCATTGAAGCCACTTTATTTGCCTTATTAATGTCGATTTGGAATTTATCGGGACTGGTTTCCTCGGAATTTGGTGCGCTCCTGACCCATTGGCTCGGTATCAGTGAAACTAATTTTGACAATATGTGGCTATTAATCACTATTACCAACTTTTCCACCCTCTTACCCCTATTTTTATTAGGCTGGCTACCCGTCGGTGATCCAACAGAAATTACCGAAGAAAATAGTTCCCTGGTAACTTTTCCGATCGCAGAAGTCTTTGAACGTCGCCCAATGGGAACCCTAACGGAGCAAAGTTTTTTACCCGAATTTATGCCGAGAGCAAATATCCATCCAGAAGAAATCGAGCCATCTGATCCGACATTACTCAAAACTCCAACCTCTTCAACGTAATCCTCAGTTTTCCGCTCATTTCTCCATGAGTCGGCGATCGCAATTTCTTTTTTGAATCCTATTGAATACTTTTTTACAATAATGATTATTGATTTGTTGGCCATCTTCTCTGCTTCTGCCGCAGTGGGGATGAGAATTGCTCTACCACTCTTAATTATTGGTTTATTACAGCAGGATCTTTGGACTCAAGTACCAATTTTGTCTGCCATTAATCCCCAAGTTCTGGTCGCCATTCTCACGAGTTGGTCTCTTTTTGAACTTTTTGCTTCAAAACAATTATTAGGTCAACGGGTTTTACAGATTATTCAACTTTTGTTTACCCCCTTTGTCGGCGGCGTAATTGCGATCGCGGTCATTAAAATGGCGAATCTTCAGATCCAACCCCTTTGGTTAATTTCGGTGTTGGGAGGATTGTTTGCCCTATTACTAAAACTTGTCCAAATGGGTTGGTTTTTTCAACTACGTGGTATCCCGCTTTGGGCCGCTTTTCTAGAAGACGTTTTATGTGTCCTTTTAGTTATTTTTACCTTTACTGCTCCTATCAATGGCGGATTGATTGCCATGTTACTGTTTTGGTTAGCTGTACGCAGTTCGAGTAAGTGGCGAAGTTTAGCTTCAGCTAACAGACGAGGGCAATCGCCTCCCGATTAAAGACCGTTTGACTATTGTGATATTATCGGAATACGCGGGTGTAGTTCAGTGGTAGAACGTCACCTTCCCAAGGTGAATGTCGTGGGTTCGAGTCCCATCTCCCGCTTAGGTTGTTAGTCTATCTTTTCTTTAGGCGATCGCAATCTGTCCCTACAATACTTCTCGTAGCCTGTGTAATTAGGGTAGGGGTTTGGTTTCCAAATCCTTTAACTTTAATGATTGACAAATTCTTGAATCATTGGTTTCTAAACCTTTGAATAATTGGACTTGAAGACCAATCCTCTACAGAATTTTTGATTAGGGAAAAAATCTATAAATTTCTCTTCTATGCAAGAAGCGGGTAAAGATGAGTTCATCGTTAATAATTGCAATACCAATACGATAATCTCCTATTTTGATACGATAAAAAATCTGATAGACTTTAAGTTTTTTGAGGTTTTTTATGTCATCTAATGTTTGAGCCAATTTACATTCATTGATAACGATTTTGATCTGGGACAGTAGTTTTTGATCTTTAATTTTTCTTAAGTCTTTAGAGAATTTGGATTCAAATTTAATTTTCATTCAGATTCCCCATTGAGAATGGCAAAAATCTCTTCTTCTGGGACAAATTCACTTTTTAATCCTTCCGTAATGGCATTAGCTAAACCAATATCTTCTAGGGCTTCAATGACAATTTCATAAAATAGTTCTCGTTTGTTTCGCATCATTTCGATTAGAATTTCGGTTAACATTTCTTTGGTTTTTTCTTCGGTAATGATTGATGGCATTGGGGTTAGTCCTTTTTGAATAGGTAATGGCCGATTTTGGGGGTGGGGATTTCGCAATTTGCCCCTACAATGCTTGTCGTAGGCTCTGCAATAGTTGGGGATTGGTTGCAATTGTTTCTAGCAGGATTAACATTGTTTCTGTATCTAAATCAGGAAGATTTTCTTGTTGAGCAAGGGCTTTTAAATGATCCAACAAGGTTTGTGTATCGCAATCCAGAAGGACTTGTACCTTAAACATTTTTGTTGCAAGCAGAGAGTTTTGAGTATGGGAATCATGATCGCCTAATTTTTGTTGCAAAATGGTAAAGGCTCGTTGAGAAAGAGTTTTTGCCTCTGCATAGTTACCTTGGGCGTTATAAAGGAACGCTAAATTATTGAGACTTATGGAAATGTCGGGATGATCTGCTCCTAACTGTTTTTCCCTGATAGCCAGTGAGCGCAGGTAGAGGGGTTCAGCTTCGGGGTAGCGTCTTTGGAATTGGTACAGTACCGCTAAATTATTGAGGCTGGAGGCAACGTCGGGATGATTGTCTCCTAAATGTTTTTCCGTAATAGAAAGTGATCGCAGGTAGAGTGGTTCCGCTTCGGCGTAACGTTCTCGGTTACGGTACAGTGAAGCTAAATTGTTGAGACTTTGAGCAACGTTAGGATGGTCTGCTCCTAACTGTTTTTCCCTGATAGAAAGCGATCGCTGAAAGAGAGGTTCGGCTTCCGTGTAGCGTCCTTGAGATTGGTACAGTGAAGCTAAATTATTGAGGCTGGTGGCAACGTGGGGATGGTCTGCTCCTAACTGTTTTTCTATGATAGAAAGCGATCGCTGAAAGAGGGGTTCGGCTTCCGTGTAGCGTCCTTGAGATTGATACAGTGAGGCTAAATTATTGAGACTGGCGGCAACGTCGGGATGGTCTGCTCCTAACTGTTTTTCCATCATAGAAAGCGATCGCAGATAGAGAGATTCAGCTTCGTTGTATTTCCCTTGGGAATCGTAAAGATTTGCCAGATTGTTGAGATTAGATGCAACACTAGGACCATTTTCTCCGAATAATTCTTCGTTGATTTTTAATCCCTGTAAAAAAACAGATTCTGCTTTATCGAATGTACCTTGATACTTGTAAGAAATGCCTAAATTCACTAAAGCATTTGCTTCTGATTTTCTGTCACCAATTTGTTGAGCAATCTCTAATTGTCTTTCAAGGAAAGTAATCGCTTCCTGATATTGTCCTAATGATTGATAAGTAATTCCTAGATTTCCCAAGGCATTTGCTAGAGAAAGAATATCGTTAATCTCTTGAGCAATGACTAATTGTTGTTGAAGATGTTCAATTGCCTGTTGATACTGTCCTAAAGACTGATAAGCCGCTCCCAAATTACCTAAAGTACTCGCTTCCGAATACCGATCACTCAGTTTTCTCACAATCGCTAACTGTTGTTGAAGATATTGGATTGCCTCTTCATATTGACCAAGTGATTGATAGATCATTGCCAATCTGTTAAGAGCAAAAACTTCAGATTGTTTATCACCAATACTCTGAGCTTTTTTTAAGATTTTTTGATAGATTTTAGGATTATGTTTTTTCGGCGTAAAATGATCTAAATTCTCAGAATTTAACTCTATTTCAGAATTACTAGCCTGAGTTAAAGACGGATTAGTTTGATTTTTATAAGTCTGAATCATCATCCTCCTCCAATAAATTTAGAACTTGGTTAATTTGTGATTCTGCGGACTCAATTTCTTGAATCCATTCTGATAATTCTTTAATTGTTATATTAACTTTGCCGCCCTGATTACGAGCATCTCCTTTGAGTTTAGAGAAAATAGTTTTCAATTTACATAGACTTTCAATGCCGTAATCAAGATTAGAAAAAGAGGTCGAAATAGACTTGAGGCTTGTACCCATTCTATTCAAGTTAGCAGGGTTTTGTTTAACCTGCTCCCCTACAGGCGGCTGCGGTCAATCTTCTTTAGATGGATCACCCATGTGATAATGGATTCCCCCAAAAAACTTTGTCTCGACCTTTTCCGTAAATAAATAGCCCTGAGATTTATCTTTATTAACTTGAATAGTTTTCTTCTGCATCGCCTCTACTTGTTTCTTAAAATCCTCATTTTGCGACAATAACATCTGAATTTGGACTTTAAGACTTTCTATCTCAGGATCGGCTGTAATAGCTTCCACATCAATCACCGCTTGGTTTAAATCAGGTTCTTGACCACTAGCTAACGCTTTAGCTGTAGCAGTTCCCTGTAACTTCCGAGTTAGGTATTGACGACCTTTATCCCAGGTATCCTCTCCTGCT